>JAETSS010000119.1 GCA_021769545.1 Eubacterium sp. | reverse complement strand
CGACAGGACCTTCGAAAGTGCGCTGCTCAAGGCACTCACATCCATAGAGATCAAGTGCGACGGTCTTCACATACCGTTCGTTTCGGGACTCGATGATAAGCAGCTCATCGAAAAGCTCAAGGCATGCGACGATGAGAGGATATTCTGTATCGCGGAGGTCATGAGAAGAGAGCTGATGGATATAGAAGAGCTTTACAGTCTCACCAGGATAGACAGATGGTTCCTCAGCAAGATCAGAGGCATCATCGACCTTGAAAACACCCTCAAGGAAGGCCCTCTTACCAAGGATCTGGTATATGAAGCGGAATCCAGAGGTTTTACTGATACAGACATCATAATGCTTTCGGGAACCACAAGGGACGTTTTGCAGGATATAAGAGTATACAACGACATATATCCCGTATACAAGATGGTAGATACATGCGGAGGCGAGTTCGACGCGCTGACACCGTATTATTATTCATGCTATGACGAAGAGGACGAGAGCATAAGGAGCCACGAAGAAAAGATCCTTGTCATCGGTTCGGGTCCTATAAGGATCGGTCAGGGTATAGAATTCGACTACTGCTGTGTACAGGGCGTATGGGCAATAAAAGAGCTGGGCTATGAAGCCATCATCATGAACAACAACCCTGAGACGGTAAGTACGGACTTCGATACATCGGACAAGCTCTATTTCGAATCACTGCATATAGATAACGTAATGAACGTAATCAAGAGGGAACGCCCTTACGGCGTCATCCTGCAGTTCGGCGGACAGACATCGCTGAATCTGGCTGAAAAGCTCAACAGCAGGAGCATCAATATACTGGGAACTTCCTATAACAATATCGACCTGGCAGAGGACAGAGAAAAGTTCTGCGAATTGCTTGACGAACTGGGTATAGCGGTTCCGGAGGGCGTTGCAGTCACTACTCAGGAGGAAGCCTTCGAGGCTGTGAGAAAGCTGGGTTACCCGCTGGTGGTAAGACCGTCATACGTTATAGGCGGACGTGCCATGCAGGTAGTGTACAACGACGTGGAACTGAAACGTTACCTTAAGGAAGCCGTATCGCTTTCCACGGAGCATCCTGTGCTGATAGACCAGTACATACAGGGCAAGGAGATCGAGGTGGATGCCATCGCAGACGGCGAGGACATACTGATCCCGGGAATAATGGAGCACGTGGAAAGAGCAGGCGTCCATTCCGGCGACAGTATTTCGATATATCCTAACTATTCGCTGTCTGAGGAAGTGGAAAACACGCTGTTCGATTATACAAATAGGATATCAAAGGCTCTCAACGTTGTGGGTCTTGTGAACATCCAGTACGCTTACGACGGCAAGAAGATATATGTCATCGAGGTAAATCCTAGAGCGTCGCGTACGGTGCCTATCCTCAGTAAGGTCACCAGAGTTCCGATGGTTAAGCTGGCCGTAGCAGCTATGCTGGGACATAAGCTTAAGGACAGCAAATACGGCACGGGACTTTACAGGAAGTCGAAGGAATATGCCGTAAAGGTGCCTGTATTCTCAAGTGCCAAGCTGACGGATATGGATATAGCGCTGGGACCTGAAATGAAGTCAACGGGAGAGGTTCTGGGTATAGATGAAAATCTCGACAAGGCCATCTACAAGGGCTTCCTGGGTGCGGGGACCAATATCCCTACGGACGGAAATGTATTCGTTACGCTTAGGGAATCGGATCAGAATACATACACCGCAGAGATCCTTAAGGATTACGCGGGAGCAGGGTTCAAGATGTATGCTACGGAGGATACCATAGATTTCATGAAGGCCCATGATATAGAGGTCGAGGACATGGATTACGATACTGCACAGCAGTGGATAATGAGCCATGATAACATCAAGGAGAAGTCCATATCACTGGTTATCAACGTGCCTGTAGTCGCCAACAGAAAGGAAAACGACAGCTTCCCTGTAAGAAGAAAGGCTATCGAACGTGGAATCCCTGTAATGACGTGTATGGATACTGCAAGAGTGCTCCTCAAGGCGATAAAGCTCAAGCAGAAGAACGTCAAGCTGGATTACAGTACGTTAGACTAAAATAACTTAAATTATGGAGACGTTTTTTGGATTTATACTGGAAATCAACATAATTCTCTGCTATTATTAACTAGTCACCGGATGTGATCATTTAATAATAACATCGGTTGGAAGGAAGGAAAAATGATAATACTCTTTTGTGCATTGATATTTGGAATAGCGGTAATGATATTTTTGATAGCCAGTTTGATCAGAGGTCGTAAAACGGGCAGCAGCAAGCTGGTCACTGTTTTAAAGGCCATAATTGCCATTGAATCGATGGTGTTCATAGCGATATTCGTTATCGTCATAATCAAGACCATGGCGTCGTGACGGGCTGTGTGCCGGATGAAGAATTACATAGTTTATAAAAGCAAGGACCGTTTTTTAGCGGTCCTTTTGTTATGGGGCGATGTGTGGAATTTGTCCGACAATATATTTTTGATTTCGACGATTTTAGAATTTTTTAAATTATATGACGATTATGTTGACGCGATTATAGAGGTATAATATAATTACTCATATGAAGTGATCTAAGCTATATAGCAGGAGGCATTGCCATGGGGTCAAAGGGTGGAGATATCAACGAAAAATCAAGTGATATCGTTTGCATGATCGATGCATTAGTTTGCATTGGTCTTTTTTATCATTTATGAAAAGGAGGCGAAAGATGAAGAAATTAGTGAAGAGTCTGCCGGTGGCGCTTTTGCTGGCACTGGTGATGATGGTGACTGCATCATGCTCGTCATCCGGCGATCTGTCCATGTCTGCGGATGTGGATAAGATGCTGGAGGGCACAGGAGAGGCCACCGAATTTGCGGAGGACGTCGCTTACAAGCTCGCCTATGATGAGAAGCTTGCAGACGATTCCACGGGATTCAGGACAGCCGGTTCCGATGCCGAGCACAGGGCGGCGGATTATCTGGCAGGAGTATTTGAAGATATAGGGCTGTCGGATGTGGAGAAGGTGCCGGTAACGGTGGACAAGTGGCAGTTCAATGAAGCCTATCTCAACATAGGCTATACCGATAAAGAAGGAAAGGCCCAGGAACTTAAGATAGAAGATATGGTCTCGTATGCTGCACAGGGGACAAAGCAGCTTGGCGGCGATTACAGCGGTCTTGATATCGTAGATATGGGAATGGGAACAGAGGCAGATTATGATGAATATTATGAAGAGAACAAATGCAGCAGCATGGAAGATAAGATCGTGCTGGTGGGTGTGGATCAGTGGAATGAAGTATGGATCGACGGTCCGTACATGGAAGCAGCTACACAGAAAGCTGCGGCGATAATAAGCTATCCTGTAAGCGGATACGGTGAATACGATGATGATACGATGAATATCCAGGATATATGCGCACCTGATATGAAGATGCCGTGTACTTCCATCAGCAAGAGTGATGCGAAGAAAATACAGAAGGTCCTGAAAAAGGGAACGGATATATCTGCAGAGCTTTACGTAGATAATGAAATAGGAAGTCAAAACGGTACCAGCTATAATATCATGGGCACCATCAAGGGCACAGGCAATACGGGCCAGAGGATAATCGTCTCCGGACATTACGACAAATATTTCCACGGCTTTGAAGACGACTGTACCGCTGTGGGACTGGCCGCAGGGATAGGAAAAGCCATCGTGGATTCGGGATATAAGCCGGTCAATGACATAGTCATAGTGGCTCATGCTGCGGAGGAATGGGGAAGACTGGACACCTCCACCGACTGGGCTATCGGATCATGGGAAATGATAAGCACGGCACATCCCGAATGGCAGGGAAGCACATTGGCTCTTATCAATTTTGAGATGCCAAGCGTAGATGATTTCAACGATAAAGGGATCATGCGTACAAGCAGTGAGCTGGGAGCAGTAGGAAACGCGCTCCTCGATTCCGGTCTGTTTGAACAGATGGATTCTTTCTATAAGGACGGCGTCGAAGTAAAGAATGATGACAACTTCACTCAGACGGACTGCATCTCGTACCAGTTCAGGGGCGTACCTGCATTTATTCCGAGACAGGAAGACAGGACGGAATGGACCCAGAACAGGTATCATACACCTAAGGACGATAACGATACAGAGGATACCAAGGGCGACGGAGTACACAGTAAAGAGCTTCTTGAACACCAGCTTTCGTTATATTCCATGCTGGCGATGTATATAGACAGTACGCCTGCACTTACACTTGATTTCGGAAGCAGATGCGATGTGCTTGAAGCGGCCATCGAGGGTACCGAAACCTACGCTTCGGCGGAATCTGTAAAGGCATATAAGGCCGCCCTTAAATCGCTTAGGGAAGATGCCGCCGCAAACCTGGAGGAAGCTCAGAAGATAAATTCCGATTATGAGGAAGCATATAAGGCAGAGGATAAGGCTGCCATGGAAAAGGCAAGGGCAGAGGGCATCCGGCATAACAGCAGGACCCTCGCGGCATTCAGATACGTTCAGGATCAGTTTATGGGACTGGCGGATTACGGCACTGTAGAGGTACATCATAAGGCATTGCAGAACAATCTCGACCTGTACGGCGGCGTTGTTGACGCGCTCAGCGACGGGGAGATCACCGAGGACGATATCTGGCTCGCATCGGAGATCAACGGCTACTATGAATACTATGCGTATCTTTTCAGCGATGAAGTATGTGCTCTGTCCAACGGACTGCTGATGAACGACAAGGTGGAAAGCAACTGGGCAACGGATAAGATGACCCTTGCCATCGACGATTCGTGGAAGACTACTAAGGCTATGTATGCCAAGTGGAATGCGGGCATCACCGATCCGGCTGAATACCGGCAGACGGTAAGCGAATACAAGGGATATATGGATATCCTCAAGGGAAAACTGCAGGAATACGTAGATAGCGAAA
>JAETSS010000118.1 GCA_021769545.1 Eubacterium sp. | reverse complement strand
CACAGGCGAGAGAGCACATAATCCGAAAAACCTTCGAGGCGCTGGATGGCGCGAAAAAAGCGGTTGTTCACGTCTATAACTCAACTTCGCTGGCACAGAGAGAGCAGGTATTCAAAAAAGAAAAGCCTGAGATCATCAAGATCGCCACAGACGGCGCGACACTCATGAAAGAGTACGCCGCCAAAAACCCCGACACAGACTTTTCCTTTGAATATTCACCGGAAAGCTTCACCGGAACAGAAGTGGATTTTGCAGCGGAAATATGCAATGCGGTAATAGACATCTGGGAACCGACACCTGACAACAAAGTCATCATCAACCTTCCGGGAACCGTTGAAATGTCCATGCCTCACGTGTACGCATCACAGATAGAATACATGTGCGAACAGCTTCACAACAGAGAAAACGTCATAGTTTCACTCCACCCTCATAACGACAGAGGAACAGCAGTTGCAGATGCAGAGCTGGGACTTCTTGCAGGCGGCGACAGGATCGAGGGAACGCTTTTCGGCAACGGCGAGAGAACAGGAAACGTGGACATCGTAACACTGGCAATGAACATGTTCTGCCACGGCGTCGATCCAGAGCTGGATTTCTCCAACATGCCGGAGGTAGTGGAAACATACGAAAAATATACAGATATGAAAGTACATCCGAGACAGCCGTACGGCGGACAGCTTGTATTCGCAGCATTCTCGGGATCCCATCAGGACGCCATCGCCAAGGGCATGAGATGGCACAAGGAAAAAGACCTGAAAACATGGTCGGTGCCTTACCTGCCGCTTGATCCGCACGACGTAGGCAGAGAATACGAAGCCGACGTTATCAGGATCAATAGCCAGTCCGGCAAGGGCGGCGTAGCATACATCTTGGAACAGAACTTCGGCTACGTGATCCCGCAGCAGATGCGAGAAGAGATCGGCTACATGGTAAAAGACATTTCCGACAAGGAGCATAAAGAACTGTCGCCAGTGGAAGTATACCAGGCATTTGCAAGAGAATACGTCAACGTCTTCGATCCCATCGATATCACAGACGCAGTGTTCCGCAAAGCCTCCGACTTCAAATCAAATGACGGCATGATCGCCAAGATAAACGTACGAATCGCAGGCGAAGAATACCAGTTTGAAGCAGTCGGCAACGGCAGACTGGACGCCATTAGCAACGCCCTCAGGATGTCACCGTACACCTTTGAATACAAGTTCGTGACATATTCAGAGCACGCTCTCACCGCCGAATCCAACTCCAAGGCAGCCGCATACGTCTGCATCGAAGACAGCGACGGCAACACATTCTGGGGCGTCGGCACCCACGAGGACATCATACTGGCATCAGTCAACGCACTGGTCAGCGCCCTCAACAGGCAGAACAGACAGGACCACTTCGTGGAATAGCAGAGCGGACAAGGGGGTTGCTTTAGAAGCTGAGCATCAAAGGCGCATCCGTGGCTGCACTTGATATGCTGGCCGGGTGGATTTTCGCAGGCGCGTTCGCCAGCAGGGCTGTTGGGCGGCTCCGCCGGTATAGGTGGGCATGATTCCAAAGATTTCTTTGGAAAAGCCGCAAGTTTTTGGAATTTGGACGTTTATGGACTAGTCCGGGCGGTGCTTTTCCAAAAAATAAGCGACAGGCCATAGTGTTTTTTGGAATATTAGACGCGATATACGTGAAAACACCGATATATTCCAAAAAATTAGGCTTGAAGCAGATGATCCTTTGGAATATGGGCCTATACACAGATCAAACTCAGGCGAAATTCCAAAAAACAAGCAACCCGGCCGTTGAATTTTTGGAATTGAGAAAATGAAAGCCCAAACAGCAGAAGAATGAAGGCAAGTAAAGCATACGTCAATGACATACTTTATAGCGTATGGTAAAATAAATGTAGTTTTATGATTCAGGAGGAAATACAAAATGGGAATGACAATGACCCAAAAGATTTTGGCAGCTCACGCAGGTCTCGACAGCGTGGTGCCGGGCCAGCTCATAAGAGCAGATCTTGATATGGTTTTAGGAAACGATATAACCACACCTGTGGCAGTCAATGAATTCGAAAAAGCCGGATTCGATGGCATATTCGACAGAGAGAAGATCTCACTTGTTATGGACCACTTCACACCTAACAAGGATATAAAGGCGGCGGAACAGTGCATGCAGTGCAGGACCTTTGCAAAGAGATTCGATGTGAAGAACTTCTTCGATGTTGGAAGAATGGGAATAGAACACGCGCTGCTCCCTGAACAGGGGATCGTAAAAGCGGGCGACTGCATCATCGGCGCGGACTCACATACATGTACATACGGCGCGCTGGGTGCGTTTTCCACAGGTGTAGGAAGCACTGACATGGCGGCGGGAATGGCGACGGGACAGGCATGGTTCAAGGTGCCGGAAGCCATAAAGTTCAACCTGACGGGAAGCCTTTCCGAGAACGTGACGGGAAAGGACGTTATCTTGCATATAATCGGAATGATCGGTGTTGACGGTGCCCTGTACAGATCCATGGAATTTACGGGAGAAGGGATCAAGAGCCTTTCCATGGATGACAGACTTTGCATAGCCAACATGGCTATCGAGGCCGGCGGAAAGAACGGAATTTTCCATGTTGACGAAATAACCGAGGAATATATGAAGGGAAGAGTTCAGGGCGAATGGAAAGTATATGAAGCGGACGAGGATGCTGAATATATCGCTCAGTACGATATCGACCTTTCGGCTCTCAGACCGACGGTATCGTTCCCGCACCTTCCTGAGAACACAAAGACCATCGACGAGGTGGGCGACATCGACATTCATCAGGTGGTCATCGGTTCATGTACAAACGGACGACTTGAAGATATGGCTCTGGCTGCAAAGATACTCAAGGGCAGAAAGGTACATCCTAACGTAAGAGCTATCGTGATCCCTGCGACACAGCAGATCTACAAGGCGTGCATCAAGGAAGGGTATCTCGATACATTCATCGATGCGGGCTGCGTAGTTTCGACGCCGACATGCGGTCCATGTCTTGGAGGTCATATGGGTATCCTGGCTGCAGGCGAAAGATGCGTTGCCACTACCAACAGAAACTTCGTGGGAAGAATGGGACACGTTAAATCAGAAGTCTATCTGGCAAGCCCTGCCGTAGCTGCAGCATCGGCCGTTACAGGCAAGATCAGCGGACCGGATGAGCTGTAGGCCGGGGACCGGGACCCGTATAACGGAAACCGCGAAGCTGAAGCGGATAAAACAAACCTGATAAGGAGGATATAAATGAAAGCACAAGGAATCGTTCATAAATACGGAGATAATGTAGATACAGACGTTATAATCCCTGCAAGACATCTCAACACTTCCGATCATAAGGAGCTGGCGAGTCACTGCATGGAGGACATCGACGCTGATTTTGTAAACAAGGTAAAGCAGGGCGATATCATGGTAGGCGGAGAGAACTTCGGATGTGGCTCGTCCAGAGAGCATGCGCCTATCGCCATCAAGGCCAGCGGCATCGACTGCGTTATCGCAAAGACCTTTGCGAGGATCTTTTACAGGAATTCCATCAACATCGGACTTCCTATTCTGGAATGTCCGGAGGCAAGCGAAGGCATCGAAGCGGGCGACAAGGTCTCCGTGGATTTCGATACAGGCGTTATTACCAATGAAACAAAAGGCGAAACTTACCAGGCGCTGCCTTTCCCTGAGTTCATCAAGGATATCATGGCAAAGGGCGGTCTGATGAAGAGTATAAAAGGAGAGTAAAGATGAATTATAAGATAGCTGTCATTCCGGGAGACGGTATCGGCCCTGAGGTAGTGGGCGAGACGCTGAAGGTCCTGGATAAGGTCGGAGAAAAATACGGACACAATTTTGAATACACTAAGGTCCTTGCGGGCGGCTGCGCCATCGATGCGACGGGGAAATGTCTTCCGCAGGAAACGATAGATACATGCAAAGCCAGCGATGCAGTGCTTCTGGGCGCTGTGGGCGGCTGGAAATGGGATACACTCCCGGGCGATGAAAGACCTGAAAGGGCGCTTTTGGGCTTACGAAAAGAACTGGGGCTCTTTGCAAATCTCAGACCTGCGCTGTTATTCGAACAGCTTGCCGAGGCATGCCCGCTCAAGCCTGAGATCGTTGAGGGCGGTCTTGATATCGTAGTTGTAAGAGAACTTACAGGTGGGATCTACTTCGGTGAAAAAGGTACGAAGGAGACTGATCTGGGTCTTGCCGCATACGATGTAGAGCAGTATGCCGAGGAAGAGGTAAGAAGGATCGCCGAAGTGGCTTTCGACATGGCGATGAAACGCGGTAAGAAGGTAACGAGCGTAGATAAGGCAAACGTATTGGAAAGCTCAAGGCTCTGGAGAAGAGTCGTTGCCGAGGTAGGCGAAAAGTATCCTGAGGTCGAGCTGAATAATCTTTATGTGGACAATGCGGCCATGCAGATGGTGAGAAATCCTAAGCAGTTCGACGTTATCGTGACCAGCAATATCTTCGGAGATATCCTTTCCGATGAAGCCAGCATGATCACGGGGTCTATAGGAATGCTGCCGTCGGCAAGCCTTGCAACGGGCAACTTCGGAATGTACGAGCCTGTTCACGGTTCGGCGCCTGATATCGCAGGCAAGGATATGGCAAATCCTATGGCGACGATACTTTCGGCGGCAATGATGCTGAGATATACATTTGGACTGGGCGAAGAAGCGGATGCCATCGAGGCTGCTGTAAAGAAAGTCCTGGCAGATGGATACAGGACGCCGGATATCGCGAAAGATGGCGAGAAGGCGATCGGGACTGTTGAGGCAGGGGCTCTGATCGCGGCGGCGATATAGTGGCAGATAAGCTGAATGCAGGAAGCAATGGATTGTAATGGTACAGGAATAAGGATTACAGTATTATATAAATCGAGATATAGTTCTGATAAGTCAAGAGTT
>JAETSS010000117.1 GCA_021769545.1 Eubacterium sp. | reverse complement strand
TCTCAACACCTTGGTTTTAGGGATATCGTCGAGATCAAGCTCGGCAGTGAGGATGCACTCCTCGTCCGTACCGGCAGAAGCGATGATGTCTCCCACGCTGTTGGTTATAAAGGACGATCCGAAAAATCGTATGGCCGTATCGCCTACTTCCTCTATTCCCGTCCTGTTGGCCACCATCACCGGGATCATATTGTCGATCGAATGTCCCACCATGGCTCTGGTCCACCTGTCGGCTATGATATCCTTTTCGCCGACTGTGCTCACATGGGAAGGCTCTGTGCCTATGGCTGTAGGATAGAGCAGCACCTCGGCCCCCGCCAGCGCCATGCATCTGGCGGCCTCCGGGAACCACTGATCCCAGCATATTCCCACGCCTATCCTTGCATACTTCGTATCCCATACCTTGAAGCCCGTATCTCCCGGTGTAAAGTAGAACTTTTCGTAATATCCGGGATCGTCAGGTATATGGCTTTTTCTGTATATTCCCAGCATCGTCCCGTCGGCATCGATAACGGCTACCGAATTATAGTATGCCTCATTGCATTTTTCAAAAAAGCTTACGGGTATGACAACGTCCAGCTCCCGTGCCAGAGCCGACATCCTTTCCAGCAACGGATTGTCTTCTGCCGGTCTTGCCCATGAAAAATACTTATAGTCTACCTCCTGACAGAAGTAAACATTGGAAAACAGCTCCTGCAGCAGGATCACGTCTGCACCCTCCGATGCCGCCGCTCTTATATTGCGTTCGGCCTTATCTATATTGGCAGCTTCGTCATGGGAGCATGACATCTGTGTGACTGCGAAAACGACTTTTCTCATATTACTTACCCGCCCCGTTAAAAACGTAGGCTTCTCCTTTCCTTACTGCTGAAACAAATGAAATGCAGAGGCCCGTACCAGCCGGACCCCTGCACCTGTAATTACCTATCATTTACTGTACACTGTTTTTCCGCCTACGACGGTCATGAGAACATCCATATCGAACATCTCATCCTTATCATATGCACATTCGAACACGTTTTTCTCAAGCACCACCATATCGGCAAGCTTTCCGGCCTCGAGAGTTCCGAGCTCGTCCTCTCTTCCCGCTGCAAATGCGGATCCGTAGGTGTATGCACGCAGACTGGCATGGACCGTCAGCCTTTCATCAGGCGAGAATCCGCCTTCCGGTTCATAGTCGTCGGTCAGTCTCGTCACAGCTCTGAAAACACCTCTGAGTGGATTCAGCTCCGTTACGGGATAGTCCGTTCCGAAGGCCAGGCGGCCGCCTGCAGCTTCAATGGACCTGAAAGGCCATGAGTATCTCATCCTCTCCTCACCTATCATGGTATGGAACGGATGATTGTAGAAGTCGTATTTAGGCAGATGATCGGGCTGTACCGACGCTATCACATCGATCTTGCCGAATCTTTCGATATCATCCGGCGAGCTGGCTTCTATATGCTCTATGCAATGTCTCAGATCCTTCTTCCCGTAAAGCTTCTCGGCATGCTCATATGCATCAAGACCGAGACGGACTGCAGCGTCTCCGCATGCGTGGAGTCTCACCTTGATATCATTCTTCACCATTTCCGCAACTCTGTTCTTAAGATGCTCCGGCTCGATCATGGAATGGCTCCTGAAATCAGGCATATCGGTATACGGCTCCAGCATATATCCCGTATGTCCCATAGGAGTCCCGTCCAGGAAATCCTTGACGCCTATGAATTTAAGCATCGGAGAAGTATATTCCTCTCTCGCCTTAAGGATATCCTCCATTTCCTCCTTGAAGTCGATAGCAAAATTGATCCTGACACTAAGCTGGCCATTATCATCCAGAAGCTTATATGCTCCGTCTGCCCTTATGCCGTAAAGAGGCAGATCGCCGACGGATGTCACTCCGTAGCTGTTGGCCATTTCCGCAAAAGCCCTGGCATACCCTGCCATGTCCTCCTTTGACATTTCCTTAAGGATGCCCTTAAGCATAGGTATCACAGCAGCTTCGTGTATGTATCCCGTAGGCTCTCCGTCATCGAACCTGAAAAAGCTTCCGTTGGCCGGATCGGGAGTATCCTTTGTTATATTGAACCTCCTGAGGGCTTCGCTGTTTGCCCATGCACCGTGACATTCTTTATTTAGCAGGAATACGGGAGTATCCTTGAAATACTTATCAAGGCTGTGCTTGGTCGGCAGCTTGCCTTCTGGCCATCTGAAATTGTCCCATGCGCCTCCCATTATCCATTTGTCACCGTCATCGCTCTTGTTTTTTTCCCAAAGGAGCGCCGCTGCCTCTTCCTCGGAATCGGCATACCTCAATACACCGTCCTTTTCCATCAGCGCGCCCGTAAGCAGATGAACGTGAAAATCATTGAAGCCCGGCATCAGGAAATTATTTTCGTAATCGAGTATCTCCGTGTCCTCACCGATATACTCACCGGCCTCCTGCTCCGGACCTACGAACACGATCCTGTCATCCTTGCAGACAACATATCCGTCTATGAGCTCAGGAGATGCTGCCGTATAAATATTCTTGCATCTAAATGCTCTATTCATCTTCATCCTCCACAGAAAATACGCCGTTCTTCACTTCTCTCAAATACAGGAATGCCGTTATAGGGCCGTAAAGGATCGCAGCCCCTCCCATGAATACCGGCAATATGATGTCGGATCTGCCGAGAACGAGGACCATTATCAAGATGGAACAGGCCAGACATATAGCGGCCCATATATAAGCAAGCTTGCTTTTTCTTTCTTCACTCATTTCTTTTTTCATATCTATCCACCTTTCCTATGCAGTAAGAGTCTTCTGGTCTTCACCCTTATAAGTTATCTTAGCTACAACTACATATACGATCACACTGAATATGATACAAGCTACGTTTGCCGGTATTCCTCCAGGTGTTCCAAGTACGAATTCCCAGACAGCATATGCAATGACCGTAAGCAATAAGCTCCAGAAACCTGCTGCAGGAGTCTTCTTCTTGTAGAACAGACCCAGCATCAGAGGGACGATGAATGCAGCTACCTGGAATCCTCCGCAGTAGTAGTAAGCCTTGGATATTCCGTCTGCCCAGAAGTAGGTGGCAACGATTATGAGGAGTCCCACTATCCAGATGACTACTCTTGTGCCCCAAACCTCTGCCTTATCGCTGAGATCAGGCTTGAAGAAGCTCTTGATGATATCGTGTACCACTACAGCTCCGCAGATCAGATAATCCGCACTTACCGTAGACATTACCGCCGACAGCAGTGCTGCTACGAACAGTCCTCTTAAGCCTATCGGCAATGTGGTGAATACAACGGCCCAGAATGCTTCCGACGGAGCTTCCGCTGCTGCCTCCGGGAACATAACCAGCGCTGCCATTCCTCCGAATACCATTACGCTGCTGAAAAACAATCCGAATATCATTATGCATGTGTAGGATACCTTTATGTCCGCACCCGACTTGGATGAACCGAATCTCTGATACGACTGGGAATTGGCATACATCGCCAGCGCACTTATCACCCATCCGAGGATGGCTATGAATCCATTGCCGCCTGTTGCAGTCATGAAATCAGGATTTACTGCAGCAACCTGATCGAACAGGCTTCCGAAGCCTCCAAAGTGAGACATCAGACCGAAGCATAATATACCTGCCGACAGCGACATTACAACGAACTGCATCATATCCGTTACAGCCAGTCCCCACAGACCTGACAGCGACGTATAGAAAATTATTATAATTCCGAGGATCGCAAAGGCAAGCCACATATTCATTCCCGTAACATATGCTATGACCTGGCCTCCTGCTGTCAGCAGTGCGGATTCATAGAGGAACGGAGGCAGCATTCCCAGCGCCATTACGAATTTAGTTCTCTTGTCGTACATATATGCCATAAGGTCCGGCATGGTAAGTACCCAGTCAGGTATTTTGTTTCTTACAAGAGGTCCGATCCATACTGCAAGCGGCAATCTCAGGATCGCAGTAGGAATGATATAAATGAAAATAATACATATTCCCATGGTGGTACCGCATTCTGCAAGTCCTACTATCGTCCATGAATCATACCAGCTGGCTGCACCGACACCGATGAGCACCGGTATCGTCAGTCTTCTCGAAGCGACGAAGAAGCTCTTCATATTCTTGCTCGCTCTTTTTCTCATAGTAAGGCCTACCGCTATGATCGCAACAAAATACGCGACTATGATAAGCCAGTCAAAGGTCGACCATATTTCAGAAAAATTAATAGTCATAAAACACCTCTCATTCTTAGAAATTATTATCTACTCTGTATTTCAATCCCAGTACATGCTCGCTTTCAACGGCAAAGCTGTCAAGATACGCATATCTCATATTGGGATATTGTCCTTTGTAGATAATCTCCAGCTCCACTGCGGGTCTGTAAAACAATCTCCTCTTACTGAGGACAAGATCTGCATTGCGGCCGTAAAATTTTTTCATGATCTTGAACTGGATGTAGTCCTCCGACTTTTCCTCCATATCACGAAATGAATTAGTCGTCTTGATAACAGTCTTCCGTTCTGTATCCAGCTTTCCTCTGACCAGCGGAAGCTCTCCGCTTTCATAAATATCATACTGGAAAGGGTGCATTTCGTTTACGTCCAGAACTACTGCCACTTTTCCTTCTTTTACGAGACCCTTCTTTTTGAATAAAATATTTCTCTCAACATGAAAGTCATATTCAAGATAACAATACGGCACCCAAACATCTGTCACTTTGCCTATATCGAATTTAACGATCTGCTTACCGAAAAAACTACCTCTTAACAGCTTCAACTTACTATCTATCGCTTCCTGCCGATCAACCTCCTGCTTCGTATAAAACATACTCTCTTTTTTCGGTACATCCTTTTTGTTTTTCTTTACCTCATTTTCTTCAGCCCGGTCCAGACGTTTCACTATCGTATCTTTCATTATCGTCTTTTCCTCCTTTCCGTTCC
>JAETSS010000116.1 GCA_021769545.1 Eubacterium sp. | reverse complement strand
ACTCCTACGTCGAGATACTGTCTGATACGCTCCTCGTCTCTGATGCCGCCGCCTACTTCCACGAACATATCCACCTGCTGCGTGATAGTCCTTATGGTCTCAAAATTCACGAGCTTTCCGTCTTTGGCCCCGTCGAGATCCACCAGGTGCAGATTATCTGCGCCCTTTGCCTTGAAGCCTCTGGCCACCTCCGCCGGATCCTCGCTGTAGACCGTCATCTGATCGTAGTCGCCCTGAAAAAGCCTTACGACTTTACCATCTCTTAAATCTATCGCCGGAAAAATTTTCATATACAGCTTATACCTCCATAAATGCTCTCAATATATCAAGTCCCACATCTCCGCTTTTCTCCGGATGGAACTGTGTGCCGTAGACATTGCCGTTTCTCACCGCGCCTGTTATCCTCACGCCGTACATGGATGTGGCTATGGTGCTGTCCTGACAGTCCTTGCCGTAAAAACTGTGCACGTAATATACGCAGTCGCCCTGCTTTATGTATTTGAAAAGCGGCTCGTCTTCCTTGAAGCTCAGCGCATTCCATCCGATATGAGGCACTTTAAGACCTTCTATATCCTGCTTTTTCAGATCCTCGTCTATAGACGCTATCACGCCCTTTATAAGGCCAAGTCCCTTATGGACACCGTATTCATGACTTTCCTCAAACAAAAGCTGCATTCCCAGACATATGCCCAGCAGCGGCTTTCCATTGGACGTTTCCTTCACTATGGTATCCACAAGCCCCGTAGCTTTGAGCTTTGCTATAGCGTCTTCAAATGCTCCGACTCCCGGAAGTATTATCCTGTCCGCCGCTTCGATATTCTCCTTCTTATTGGTGACCATCGTCTCGGCACCCAGATACTCCAGCGATGCCGTCAACGAAAACAGATTTCCCACACCGTAATCTATTATAGCTATCATATTACAAAACTCCTTTCGTCGATGGTATCTCATCGGCGTATTCTTCCTCTATGCTGCACGCCTGTCTGAGGGCTCTTCCCATGGCCTTGAATATGCCTTCGATGATATGATGGGAATTCTCTCCCGCCAGCATTTTTACATGTATCGTCAGGCCCATTTCCCTTGCCAGTGCTTCGATGAATTCCTTCACAAGCTCCGTATCGAAATCGCCCACCTTCTGGGTAGGTATGTCCGCATCGAAGGTCAGGCAGCCTCTGCCGCTTATGTCTACCGCGCATAATATCAGCGCCTCATCCATCGGAAGCAGCATACTGCCGTATCTGTATATGCCCTTCTTGTCTCCCATCGCCTCTTTGAAGGCCCTTCCCATTACTATACCTACGTCCTCAGTGGTATGGTGATAATCCACATCGGTGTCACCGTTGCAGTCGACGGCTATATCGAATCTTCCGTGACGCGTGAAAAGCTCCAGCATATGGTTCAGAAAGCCGCAGCCCGTATTTATCTCATAGGCTCCGGTGCCGTCTATCTCCAGCGCAAGCACGATCTTCGTTTCCTTCGTATCTCTGACGATCTTTTTTCTTCTCATTATGTATCTCTCCTATGGGCTAGCCCAGTATCTCCCCGGTAGCCTTTATCAGCAGCTTCATCTCCTCAGGTGTTCCTATGGTTATTCTAACATAATTACTGATTTTTTCATCCTTAAAATGTCTGACGATTATATTATATTTTCTCAGCCTCGTGAAATACTCCTCGCCCGATATCCTGTCGCTTGATGCAAACACGAAATTCGCCTTTGACGGCAGTACGTTGAAGCCCAGCTTTTTCATGTCCGCCACGAATGCTTCTCTGGTATCCATGATCTTTCGTCTCGTCTTCTCGAAATATTCTCTGTCCTTCATGGCCTCCGCTCCCGCAAGGATGGACAGACGGTTGAGGTTGTACGGATTGAAGCTGAATTTTATCCTATTCATATCCGCTATGATCTCTTCGTTTCCCATGGCAAAGCCCACTCTGGCTCCCGCAAGGCTCCTTGATTTGGAAAGTGTCTGCACCACAAGGAGATTATCGTAGCTGTCGATGAGTCCCACTGCGCTCTCTGCCCCGAAATCCACATATGCCTCGTCTATCACCACCAGATTGTCCCTGTTTCGTTGAAGCAGTTCCTCTATCTGAGCTATGGAAAGGGCAATGCCCGTCGGTGCATTGGGATTCGTTATCACTATGGTCCCGTCTGCGTCGAAATAGTCCCGTATATCTACGGAAAAATCCTCCGCAAGAGGCACCCCTACGCCCTCTGCTTTGAAGATATCACAGTATACGGGATAGAAGCTGTAGCTGATCTGCGGATAGTACACCTTGCCGCTCCTGCCCTGCAGCGCCATGAATATGAATGCAAGGATCTCGTCCGAACCGTTGCCTGCGATGACCTGCTCCTGCCTGATGCCGTAATATTCCGCTATGGCCTCCGTCAGCATGGATGCCTCCGGCTCCGAATACAGCTTGAGCTTTTTCACCTCTTCACCGTTTATGATATCCATTACGGCAGGGGCCGGCTCATAGGGATTCTCATTGGTATTGAGCTTTATCAGCCTTCCCACCACCTTGGGCTGTTCGCCGGGTGTATAGGGGCTGAGGCTCCTGTATTTATCGCTTAAAAATCTGCTCATTTGACTTGTTCTCCTAATTTTTTAAGCATGTGGCTTATTATATCGTTCTCGAATTTGAAACTGGTCTTGTTGGCTATGAATCTCGCGCTTATGTTCTCGAATTCCTCTATTACGCTGAGATGATTTTCTCTCAAGGTGTTCCCCGTCTCCACGATATCCACGATAACATCGGAAAGGCCCAGTATAGGAGCCAGCTCTATGCTGCCGTTGAGCTTTATTATCTCGATGTCTCTGTTCCTTCCGCCGTAAAAATCCTTGGCTATATTGACGTATTTAGTTGCAACTCTGAGGGTCCTGTCGGGATCCTCCACGTAATCGTCGGGAGCGGCAACAGCCATCCTGCACTTCCCTATTTTGAGATCCAGAAGCTCGTATACGTCGGATCTGTTCTCAAGCAGTATATCCTTGCCGACTATGCCGACGTCCGCCGCATGATGCTCCACGTATATAGCAACGTCGCTTGGCTTGACGAGAAGATATCTCACATTCTTTTCGGGGCTTTCGAAGACCAGCTTCCTGTTCTGCTCGTAATATCCCGGGCAGTCATAGCCAATGGATGCAAGCATATCGTACACCTGATCCCCAAGCCGTCCCTTAGGCAATGCAATATTCAACATTTATATCTCCTCCTTTGCAAGTACGCCGTCCTTGAGGCTGTATCTGTATTTGTATCTCAGGCATGGAGAGATATCCTTTTCCGCTCTTACCGACATGCCTTCCTTCTGCAGGCCCTTGATGGCCTTTATAACACCTGTCATATGCTCATTCTCACCATATATCAGCAGTGTGTCGACATCGTAGCGCGAAGGCTCCTGCTTCCCCTTGGTTAACTCGTCGAGATAAATGGCAAAGCCCACCGCACCTGCATCCTTTCCGAACAGCTCCATGGCCTTGTCATACTGACCTCCGGCCAGTACGCAGCCCGGCAGATTCCTTATATATCCTCTGAACACGATGCCGTTGTAATAATCTATATCGTTTACCATGGAAAGGTCGATCTGGATATTTTTCGCATAGCCCAAACTCTTCAGGGCGCTGCAGTATTCCTGAAGCTCGTCGAGATCTTCGAGCATCTTATCGTTTATCGCCATGGCTCTGGCCTTCTTGAGTGTCTTGCCCATTTCCCCGTACAGGAACGGGATCTGACAGAGTATGTCGACATATCGCTGCTCAAGCCCTGCCCTTTGGGCGACCTGAGCTATGCCCGTCATATTCTTCTGCCTGATATCGTTCAGTATCTCAAGATATGTTGCCTCGTCGAGACCCAGAGCCTCCAGCAAATCCATAGTATAGTGCATATGGGACAGCTCCAGCAGATAATCCCTGTCTATGGTCTTGAGGGATTCAGCCGCCAGAGTTATCACCTCGATGATGCTGTACTTGCTGATGTTCCCCATGTACTCGAGACCCATCTGGTTTATCTCCTTGAAGCAATGGTTTTCCCTGTTTTCCCTGTAGACGTTCTCTATGTAGTACAGTTTCTCGCTTTTCTCCCTAGTTGCGCCGGTATTGTTGATGACGCTCAGCGTAACGTCGGGTTTCATGGCAAGCAGCCTTCCGTCAAGGTCCGTAAAGGTAAGGACCTTATCGCCTATCATGAAGCCTCTGTTGGTGGCATATAGGGAATACTCCTCGAATTTGCCTATCTTGTATTTCTTGTATCCGTACTTCTCATACAGCCCCCGAAGCTCCAGCGTAGCTCTTTCATCGGGCTTTAAATTGTATTTCATAATGATCTCCTTGAAACTGTTTTGGTTTTTCGCTTTAACGCATTAAAACGTTAATCCGATATCGTCTTGCTGTGTTAGATTATATACCTATTATTGCCTTTTGTCCAGTACATATTGATCTATCTGCCTCTGTTTATCACCGATGCCAGATATGCCGCACCGAAGCCGTTATCTATATTGACGACGCCCACGCCGTTGGCGCAGCTGTTGAGCATGGAAAGCAGCGCCGACAGACCTCCCAGATTGGCTCCGTATCCGATGCTGGTGGGCACCGCTATGACAGGGACCTCCACAAGTCCGCCCACTACGCTGGCAAGAGCCCCCTCCATGCCGGCCACTACGATGACCACATCGGCTTCTCTTATCTTATCCAGCTTGTCAAAAAGTCTGTGTATGCCTGCCACTCCCACATCGTATATCCTGGTGACGCGGTTTCCCAGAAGTTCCGCCGTGACGGCAGCTTCCTCCGCCACGGGGATGTCCGCCGTACCTGCAGTCACCACCGAGACGGTTTTCTTAAATGTCCGATCTTCCCCTTCCACGAATTTCTCACTTCTTTCGCTGCCATCCCTTACCGCGATGATCCTCGCCGTTTCGAAATATTCTGCATCAGGCAGCGACTTCCTAACCTCTTCAAAGTCCTCAGCGGACGCCCTTGTACCCATGATAGTACCGCCCTTTTTAACCAGCTCCGACATTATCAGCTTTATCTGATCC
>JAETSS010000115.1 GCA_021769545.1 Eubacterium sp. | reverse complement strand
GCTTCCTCCTTTCCTGATTTTCTTCTTATATGTACTTTATAATTGATAAAGAATTCGCATCCTATGATGAAGAACAGTATTATACCGGTAAGGATATCCGCAAAGGACTGGTTCAGTCCGAAGCTGGTGGATATCTCTCCTGCACCCTGTTCCAGAAAAACTATCAGCAGACTTGCAAAGATCATGGCTATTACATTGAACTGTGCCAGCCACGATATCATGATGCCCAGGAATCCTCTTCCGCCTGCAAGTGTCGTGGTGATGGTATGATCGACTCCCGATACCATCATCCATCCTGTGAATCCGCAGATGGCGCCTGATACAAGAAGCGTTCTGATAATGACTCTGTCAACCTTGATGCCTACGTATTTTGCCGTTCTCTGGCTTTCTCCTACAACGGAGATCTCATAACCGTGCTTGCTGTACTTGAGATATACGAACATTGCCGCAGTAATGATGGCAACGAACAGGATCACAAGTATATAGCTGTTGGTTCCGATGTACGGCAGCCATCCCGACATGGTGGACTGATTTATGATGCCCACCTTTCCGGAGCCCTTAGGTACTTCCCAGATTATTACGAAATACGCTACCAGCTGTATCGCTACATAGTTCATCATCAGCGTGAAAAGCGTTTCGTTGGTGTTCCACTTAGCCTTGAAAAATGCCGGAATCATAGCCCATATGGCTCCGCATATCACAGCAGCGGCAAGGCATACTATAATCAGCAGTCCGCTTGGTATAACATCTCCCATATATATCATACACAGCGCTGTCGCCCATGCGCCCATGAGTATCTGTCCTTCGCCTCCGAGATTCCAGAACTTCATCTTGAATGCCGGAGTCAGTGCAAGGGCTACGCTGAGAAGTATAGCCAGCTCCTTGAGGAGTATCCACATCTTTCTTTCAGTTCCCAATGCCCCGTAGAACATTGTCCCGAAAACGCTGAACGGATCGAGCCCCGTCATTGCCATGGTAACGATGGCGCATACTATCAATGCTGCGACTATAGCGCCTATTCTTATGGCCCATACCTTAGTCAAAGGCAGTTCCTTACGCTTGGTGATATGGATCAATGGTTCTTTATTCAGTTTACTCATTGTCTGCACCTCCTCCAAGCTTTGTCATCATCATACCTATCTGGTTCTTATCCGCAGTCCTTCCGTCAACGATACCGCTGACCTTTCCTCCGCACAGGACGAGTATCCTGTCGCTGAGTTCCATGAGGACATCAAGGTCTTCGCCAACATATATGACTGCTACGCCCTTTTTCTTCTGCTGATTCAGCAGATCGTAAATGGTATAGGACGAATTGATGTCGAGACCTCTTACGATATACGCGGAAAGCAGCACCGTCGGTGACGACGCTATCTCTCTTCCTACTAGCACCTTCTGAACGTTACCTCCCGAAAGCTTTCTTACAGGAGTCGATAAACTGGACGTACTGACCTCCAGCTCGTCCACTACCTTCTGTGCAAGCTTTCTCGGAGTCTTCCTGTCTGTAAACAGGGATTTTCCCTTTCTGAATGATCTTAACATCATGTTATCGGTAAGGTCCATGTTGCCGACGAGTCCCATTCCCAGTCTGTCCTCGGGAACGAAGGAAAGCGCCACTCCCATGGCCGCGATCTGGAGAGGATCCTTGCCGATAAGAGCCTCTGCCTCACCGTTATCATCTATATATTCTATAGTTCCTTTTTCCACCGGCTGCAGTCCTGCTATGGCCTCGAGCAGCTCCTTCTGACCGCATCCCGATATGCCGGCTATCCCCAGTATCTCACCCGAATTTGCCGTAAAGGAAACGTCATCCAGCTTCGTAAGTCCATCAGGGCTCGTTGCGGTAAGTCCCTTAACTCTGATACGAGGCTTGACACCGACAGGCTCCGGTCTTTCGATATTGAGCTTGACCATCCTGCCTACCATCATATTGGTCATTTCCTGCTCATTTGTTTCAGCCGTGATCATATCACCTATGAATTCGCCCTTTCGAAGGACTGCCACACGATCGGATATCTCCAGCACCTCGTGGAGCTTATGGGTGATTATAACTACGGTCTTTCCCGATGCTTTCATGTTTCTGAGCACCGCAAAAAGCTTTTCCGTTTCCTGCGGAGTAAGTACAGCCGTAGGTTCGTCCAATATGAGGATATCCGCACCTCTGTACAGTACCTTGACGATCTCCACCGTCTGCTTCTGCGAAACGGACATGTTATATATCTTCTGCTGCGGATCTATATCGAATCCGTACATATCGCATATCTCATGTATCTTCTCGGCTGCCTTCTTAAGATCCAGCTTGCCTTCCTCCTTTAGACCGAGAACGATGTTCTCGGCGGCTGTGAATACATCGACAAGCTTAAAATGCTGATGGATCATTCCTATACCGTAATCAAACGCCTCTTTTGGCGAATGTATCGAGGCAAGCTTGCCATTGATATAGATTTCCCCTCCGTCAGGATAATATATTCCGGAGAGCATGTTCATCAGCGTGGTCTTTCCGCTGCCGTTTTCTCCCAGCAGCGATAATATCTCCCCACGATAGATGTCAAGATTGACTTTATTATTGGCTATTACCGTGCCAAATGTTTTTGTAACGTCCCTCATGGACACAGCCACTTCTCTGTTGGCCAAACGAATCAACACCTTTCCTTATATTCTTTCACTTCTGCAGCCGCTATATTACAGAGAAAAAAACGTCTTCATCCCTGATATCCTTTTCTCTGCAATATGGATATCACCACGAAAACCCCGGTCCTGCCGGGGCTTTCGCTGATATTTATATTCTTTAGAATTTTGTATCCAGAAGCTTGATTCCGTCGATCTGAAGATCGAAGTAAGGAGCTGATCTGAATTCCGATTCGAGGAATGCTCCGTCCTTGATTACTTCCGTGTCAGGAGTATAGTCAGCATCTGTATCTACGTCAGCCTTGTATGATTCAACTGTCTTGTTTTCAACTGTGAATGTTGAGATATCGAATACCTTGAGTTCGCCTGATTCCAGCTTAGCCTTTGCTTCTTCGATAGCTTCAACAGTTCCTTCTGCAGCAACATCTTCGTTAATGTCTGTCAGTACTACTGAACCTGTTTCAAGGTTTCCTGTCCAGTCAGCATCGATAGCCTCTCCGTCCATTGCAGCCTTGATAGCATATTCATAGTAAGGAGTCCAGTCGATCCTTGATGAAACGATGAATGTGTTAGGGCAAGCATCCTTTGTGCTTCCGTTGTATGATACGTTTGGAACGCCCTTGTTCTCACATGCTGTAGGAGCTCCCATGGAGTCAGCGTGCTGTGAAATGAGAACGCATCCGTCGTTGATCAGCTTGTTTGCAGCTTCCTTTTCGAGAGCTTCATCATACCATGAGCCTGTGAAAGTTACTTCCATAGTAGCTGATTCGCAAACCGAACGTGCGCCCAGGAAGAATGAAGTGTATCCTGATACTACCTCAGCGTATGTGTATGCGCCAACGTATCCGAGCTTAGCCTGATCTGCAGTGATGTCTCCGGCCTCGATCATTTCGTTGATCTTCATACCTGCAGCTACGCCTGCAAGATATCTTCCTTCATAGATCGAAGCGAATGCATTGTGATAATTGTCAAGACCCTCTGTGTGAGCCTTTGTTCCCGTTGAATGACAGAACTGTACATCAGGGAAGTCCTTTGCAGCCTGGATCATGAAGTCTTCATGACCGAATGAGTCTGCAAATATGATTCCGCAGCCTGCGTCCACCAGCTCAGCTGCAGCGTCATAGCATTCCTGACCTTCAGGAATATTCGTCTTGATAACAGCTTCTACTCCAAGATTTTCACATGCAGCGTTTGCAGCATCGATGAAGTTCTTGTCGTAAGTTGAGTTTTCGTCATGCAGACAGATAAATCCAACCTTGAAAGCGGCATCTCCTGAATCATCTCCGGAACCACATCCAGTAAGGGTCACTGAAAATGCGAAGATCATCATGAGAGCAAGTACTAATGATAATACTTTCTTTTTCATTTTTTTCCTCCTTGAAATGAAATAAATTAATTGAAACAAAAAGTGTGCATCACGGAATCGATGTATTTTACCCATGATTCCCGCAAAAACAAACAAAAACAGGTCAAAAACCTGTCTGCCAATCTCTACGATACTACCCGCTGTCTCGAAATATATACTTCCAATTCAACCAATAGTCGTAACTAAGGCGTTACGGTAGAAACGCACTATCCATTTCTCTGTGCTTATACTGGCATCTTTCATTTATGGTCTTTTTAACCATATATTGAGTTTAACCTCTGGGATTAACAGTGTCAACAAAAATTCGACATCATTTGCAAATTTTTGGACTTGTCTGCAAAATTTGCCGTAACGTTTTTGGGGGCTGCCGGAAAGCTGCAGGCAATCACGATATTCGGCATCCATTGCAGTGTCCCGGATTTTTGAAAAAAATGAAGTCCGCATACTGCGAACTTCATTTATTATCATTTGAATATTATCTGTCCATCGTCTATCCGGTCTATCACCGCCAGCGACTCGACACGGTATCCGCTGTCCCTCAGCTTGCGGCTTCCTCCCTGAAAGCCCTTTTCTATGACAGCGCCTATGCCTACCACATGTCCTCCGGCCTGTTCTACGATCTTTGCGAGGGCCATGGACGCTTCTCCGTGCGCCATAAAATCATCTATCACCAAAACTCTTTCCCCTTTTTCCAAAAATTTATCGGAGACTCTGAGTTTTGAGACAGTTCCTTTGGTAAACGATCTGGCTTCTGCTTCATAAAAGCCCTCTGTCATGGTGTTTGGCTTGGCTTTTTTGGCAAACACAACCGGGGGATATCCGAAATACTGAGCGGTAGCACATGCAACTGCGATACCGCTGGCCTCAACGGTCAGTATCTTATCGATCTCGCATTCCGCAAATCTGCTTCTGAACTCACGGCCGATGCTTTCGAGAAATCTCACATCGAGTCTGTGATTCAGAAAGTGATCCACCTTCACGACTTCGGTCCCTATGGCAACTCCTTCTTCAAGGATCTTTTTCTTCAATGCTTCCATACTGATCTGACCTGTATCGTTATTTATCTTC
>JAETSS010000114.1 GCA_021769545.1 Eubacterium sp. | reverse complement strand
AAACAAAAATATACAGCGATATACTGGATAAGCCGCAGGAAAAAGTCACGGGCACTCTCGGAGAGCTTGCATCGAAATACGATGTACGTCCCGTTATCTTCATGGGCTTTCTCGACGGTATCAATACCAGCATAAAAAAGAGCAACGACTTTGAAAGCTACGACGAAGCATCTCAGGTGGAAATCGAGATCGAGCCGGAGAAGCTGTTCTACAACATGCTGGCAGCAGGCGCTGATTACCTTTACGGTCTTCCACAGTGGATGGATATTCTGGGCGAAGATAAGATGAAGGAGATCGCCAAGGAGTACAAGAAGTCAAAGACTGTAGTAAAGGGCAAAAAGATCGGACGCAACGAGCCTTGTCCTTGCGGCAGTGGCAAAAAATACAAGCACTGCTGCGGCAAAAACGCATAATCCAAAATAATAAAAAAAACAAAAGGTCGTCACATCAGCTGAAAGGAGCTGCGTGGCGGTCTTTTTTTCGTGCAGTATACAGATACCCGGCCCTCACCTTCTCCTGAGAAGCGATCTAAAGACCTGCCTTTTTGCAAATATCTCCTATAACGCAGCTTTCGCATTTGGGATTGCGTGCACTGCAGCAGTTTCTTCCATGAAAGATCAAACTGTGATGAGCCTCCGACCATCTGTTTTCCGGTAAGGCTTCCATCAAAGCCAGCTCGGTCTTCAGCACATCCTTTTCCTTTACCAGTCCTATCCTGTTGGACACCCTGAATACGTGAGTATCCACGGCGATGCGCTGCTGCCCGAAGCCTACGGACAGGACTACGTTGGCTGTCTTCCTCCCTACTCCCGGAAGCTCTATCAGCTTATCGTAATCATCCGGCACGATGCCGTCGTAAAGCTCCACCAGCTTTTGCGCCAGCGCTATGATATTCTTGGATTTCGTCTTATACATCCCTATAGTCTTTATTATATCTATCACGTCCTGCTGCCCGGCCTGTGCAAGGGCCTGAGGCGACGGGTATTTTTCAAAGAGCTCGCCGGTGACTTTATTGACGCTTTTGTCCGTCGTCTGTGCCGATAAGACCACGGCTACGATCAACTGATATGTATTGCTGTGAGTGAGGGCGCATTCGGCGTCGGGATATTCCGTCCTCAGCGCATCCAGTATATGTTCCGTATCTTTTCTTGAAAAAGGCATAATTCCTCCTTTTGTCTATATAATATATCGATTCACATTTTGCTTACATTTAATATTATATATACTATCGGGATCTTTTGAAAGGCATAAATTGCCTTTCGTTCCTGTAAATCCCTTACACTTGCAGTTGAGGGGGTGAATATCCAGAACAAGTTTTCTCACAATTCGTAAAATATTGATTTTTTTTAAGAAAACTAGTTACATTTCGTCAGTTTTATAGTATAATCAAGTTGTTATAATTTATATTTATTTTTAAGTTTGGAGGTGTTTTATGTCAACATACACACAGGTTGAAAAAAACGGTTTGTTTGAATTGACAGATGCGGCACGTGCTGAGCTTGTGTCTTCAAGTTACTATAACGAAGACCTGGCACCTACGTCCGTATCACAAAGAACGTGGACTACATACAACATCACTATGTTGTGGGTAGGCATGGCAATTTGTATCCCATCATTATCATTAGCGTCCGGTCTTATCGGTATGGGTGTCTCTCCTTGGTTATCGGTATTAAACGTAGCTCTGGGTAATGTCATCGTACTTATTCCGATCCAGCTGAATGCACAGATCGGTACCAAGTACGGTATTCCGTTCCCACTGTTTGCCAGACTGACATTCGGTACGCTGGGAGCTCAGATACCGGCTATCCTGAGAGCTATCACAGCCTGCGGATGGACTTCCGTTCAGGCATGGGTAGGCGGCGGTGCTGTCGGCGCTATCATCGGCTGCTTCGCAAACAAGTTTGCTGATTCCGACTGGATCATCAACATCCCTTCATGGGGCGGCATGACTCCTGTAGCAGTTGGTCAGTTCATAGGTTATGTTATCTTCATAATCTTCATCGGATGGGTAGCTTACACAGGTATGGATCAGATCAAATGGATCCAGAACATAGGCGGTCCGCTTCTTCTGGCTGTAATGATCGCACTGCTTATCTGGTCATATTCCATCGTTCCTGACGGAGTAGGCTTCTTCGAGGTAATGTCACAGTCAAGTGACGATGCACTTATCGCACAAAACGGAGGCTTCGCATTCGTATATCTCAGCGGTCTCATGGGCAATATTGCCTTCTGGGCTACAATGGCCCTCAACATTCCTGACTTCTCGAGATATGCAAGATCCCAGAAGGATCAGTTCAGAGGTCAGCTCTATGGTATGCCTGTACCGATGGCATTCTGTGCATTCGTAGGCGCTTATTTCGCACAGGCTACAAAGATGGCTTACGGCGAAGCAATGTTCGACCCTACCGGCGTATTCTATCATCTTGAAAACAAGATCCTGATCTTCATAGCTGCTCTGGGCGTAGTTGCTGCTACAGTTACTACATGCGTAGCTGCTAACGTAGTTGCTCCTGCAAATGGATTCTCCAATGTTGCACCTAAGAAGATCTCCTACAAGAAGGGCGTTGTTATCACGATCATCATCGCATTCTTCGTTTTACAGGCTTGGTGGATATACGGTTCCGGCGGTGCATACTTCACTTGGATGAATGCTTACGGTACTGTTCTTGCTCCGATCGCTGCAATCTTCATCGCAGACTACTTCGTATGCAAGAAGCAGAGAATCGATGTTGCAAGCCTGTTCAAGGGAAGCGACGGAAGATACTGGTACTCAAGCGGATTCAATATGGCTGCTGTTATCGCATGGGTAGTTGCATTCATATTCCCACTGATCACATACTTCGGTGTACAGGGATCGTTCTGGACATTCATCAATTCCATCAACTACATCTGGTCATTCATAATCGGTTTCGTATTATACGTAATCCTGATGAAGACCAGCATGGCAAAGAGTTCATATGTAACAGAAGAAGAGCACGAAGCTTTCACAGACAGAGCATAGTCTCTGAGATAAAGTCTTTAAAAACTTTATATAAAACGTTAGGAGCCTTTGTGACCCAAAGGCTTCTAATTTTATCAACTTTACAAAAGGAGGACGTAAGTTATGGATTTATTAATCAAAGGCGGTACAGTCGTTACAGCTACATCGACTTTTAAAGCTGACGTAGCAGTAAAAAACGGAAAAATCAGTGCTATCGGCGCTAATTTAAAGCCTGAAAAGAAGACGGAAGTCGTTGACGCAAAGGGTAAGATGATTCTCCCTGGCGCTATCGATGGACACACTCATCTGGCAATGCCTTTCGGTGGAACAATAGCTACGGATGACTATCATACAGGTACGAGAGCTGCTGCATGCGGCGGTACTACTACGGTATTCGATTTCGTACTTCAGGGTGTTGGAGAAACTATGGATGCAGCTCTCGAAAGAAGAGATGCACTCTGCAAGGCAGACGGTCCTGCAGCTGACTACTCATACCACATCGGTGTTGGTGACGTTACTACTCCTGAAATGCTGGCATCGATGGATGAATGCGTTAAGAGAGGCGTAACTTCCTTCAAGGTATTCATGGTATACGATTTCGGCGTAGACGACGGTCAGTTCTTCGAAACGCTGCAGCACGCTGCAAAGATCGGCGCTCTGGTAGGTGTTCACGCAGAGAACAGAGACGTAAACAACGCACTGATCAAGCAGTATCTGGCTGAAGGAAAGACAGATGCATGGTATCACTACATGTCAAAGAACGAAGCCGTTGCCGGAGAAGCTGACGTAAGAGCTATCAATCTGGCAAAGATGGCAGGTGCTTCACTGTACATCGTTCATCTCGACAACAAGCAGGGTGTTGAAGCTGTTGCACAGGCAAGAGCTGAAGGATATCCTATCTTCGCAGAAACATGCCCACAGTATCTGGCATTCACAAAGGATGTTTACAAGAACGGTATCCCTGAACTTGGACTCAGAGCACGTGACTTCGTTTGCTCACCTCCAATGAAGGGTAAGGAATCCATGGAAGCTCTGTGGAACGGAATCAAGACAGGCGTTGTATCGACACTGGCTACAGACCACTGCCCGTTCTTACAGTCGGAAAAAGACTGGGGAATCACTCAGAAGGACGGCACTCCTGGAAACTTCACTACTATTCCTAACGGATGTGCAGGTATCGAAAACATGTACCCTTACATCTTATCGGAAGCTAACAAGGGAAGGATCTCATTCGAGAAGGCAGTAGAGATCTCTGCTACAAACCCTGCTAAGCTGTTCGGTATCGACTACTGCAAGGGCGCTATCGAGGTAGGTCTCGATGCAGATATCGTTATCTACGATCCTAAGAAGGAATTCGTTGTTAAGAACGCTGAAAACCAGCACGGTGCTCTTGACCACACTATTTGGGAAACTGCCAAGTTCAAGGGTTATCCTGTTGCTACTTACCTCAGAGGTAAGCTGGTATTTGACGGAAAAGACTATGTTGGCCAGAAAGGCGACGGTCAGTTCGTTAAGTGCAAGAAGGTTAAGTTCAAATCACCTGAATTCTAGAAAAATCGCAGATCCAATCAAAGGATTTGAGGGAGGCTCAAGCAAGAGCCTCCTTTTATTATCGCCTCAAAGATTATATAAGATGGCTCTCACCATTCTTTTACAGCCATGGACCTTGTCGATATTTTCTGCTGCAATGAAAAAGAACAGCTATATTTCAAGCTGTTCCTAAATGTAATATATATACTTTCTACAGTGTCAGTGACGGTGCGCTATATGTTCTTCCTGCCAGCTCGCTGTCCAGCATGTAGAGACCTTTGCCGTCTGTTGCAAAGAGCTCGAACTTCTTCACCATATCGTCTGCAGTATCCTCTTCCTCTGCCTGTTCCTTTACGAACCAGTCTAAGAACTGCATAGTTCTGAAATCCTTATCGTCATATGCTGCTGCATAGATATTGTGGATCAGGCTTGTTACGAATCTCTCGTGCTCTGCTCCTGCCTTTAACGGATCGATGAATTCGTTGAATTCCTTATCAGGCTTTGCAATAGCATCAAGCACTACGGATTCTCCGTTCTGCTGGATATAATCCATGAACAGTAACGCATGATCTCTTTCTT
>JAETSS010000113.1 GCA_021769545.1 Eubacterium sp. | reverse complement strand
GCGGCGTGAAGCCGTATTTGTCTATCATGGCCTGCCTGTCGTATATATCAAAGTCCGAAACGCCTTTTCTGGTGATTATCACCCTGGTGACGTCAGAAGCCAGATGCAGCTCGTCCTTGTCTCCCGTAAAGATATATGGAGCCAGCCCTGCTTCCTCCGCTCTTTTGGCTATGGTGCCTATTATGTCGTCGGCTTCGAAGCCTTCCATTTCAAGCTGTCTTATGTTCATGGCTTTCAAAACGTCCTTGAGCAGCGGTATCTGCATGGCAAGCTCCGGCGGCATCTTCTTCCTTCCCGCCTTGTACTCCTCGTATTCCTTATGCCTGAATGTAGGCGCTTTCATATCAAAGGCTATGGCCATATACTGGGGCTCGTAATCGCGCTTTATCTTTTCCAGCATATTTATAAAGCCGAATATTCCCTGAGTGAATATCCCGTCCCTGGTTATCATGGGATTCCTCATGGCGTAATACGCTCTGTTTATCAAACTGTTTCCGTCGATTATCGCTATCTTGTTCATCTTTTCTCCTTTGATATCTCCTTCTCCAAATCACACAACGCCTTGAATCCGTAAGCGGATACGGCGTTTCTCACACCCTCGTTTATGGCTTTTGCCATGACATATGCGCTGAGGTCTCCCAGTCCGTCGGGATTCACGGTTATGTCTCCCGAGGAAAGATAGAATATCGTATCTCCGTCTGCAGACGTATGGACCGGCTTTATGGCAGCCGCATATCCGTCGTGGCTCATTGATGCCAGCTTATTGCACTGATCCTTGGAAAGCTGCGCATTGGTCACGATGCAGCCTATGGTGGTATTTCCGGTAAATACGTTTTTATCCTGCTGCACTGTCTTCCACATCAGCCTTCTGGTATTGTCAAGTGCCCGTGTATCCTCAGTCAGCATCCCCGCTATCTGCTGCCCCGTATCGGCGTCGTATACATCGCCAAGACAGTTGACGGCCACCACTGCGCCTACCTTGAGGTCTCCCGACTGCACGGCATACGTGCCGAGACCGCCCTTCATGAGCCTGTCGATTCCCATGAACTTTCCTATTGTGGCTCCCGTTCCCGCTCCGAAGTTGCCCTTCTGCGGCATGTTCCTCTCGGAATCTACACACGCATCGTATCCCATACGTGCATCAGGTCTGAAAGTCGGATCGCCCGCTATGAGATCGTAGAGACATGCTCCCGGTATGATGGGCACATGACCTATACCCACATCGAAGCCTATGCCGCGTTCCTCAAGATACTTCATGACTCCGCCTGCCGCATCGAGCCCGAAGGCGCTGCCGCCGGAAAGAAGCACGCCATGTATCTGCTGGCACGCATTGACGGGAGAAAGCAGCGCCGTCTCTCTGGTTGCCGGACTTCCTCCGCGTATATCCACGCCTGCTACAGCTCCGCCTTCACATATTATCACGGTGCATCCGCTGCCGCCTGCCGCGTTCTGTGCATTTCCTATGCGGAAGCCTTCTATCTGTTCTATGGGGATCTCTCTCATGATCTTCTCCTTTTCGATGTCTCGTATCACGCTATTTGAGCTTTCTTCCGGTGAGCCAGTATACTATTCCCACGAATATACCGCCTCCTACTATATTGCCCAGAGTCACGGGCAAAAGATTCCCCATCAGGAAATTTTCCACGGTAAGTCCCGATATATCCAGATCAAGAAGCTGTACGAAGGCATCGTTGCCCGACGCTATCATTCCCGCCGGGATAAAATACATATTAGCTACGCTGTGCTCGAAGCCCGACAGCACGAACAGTCCTATACAGAACCATATGGCAAATATCTTGCTCACCGTAGTCTGTGCTCCCGTTGCCATCCATACGGCGAGACATACGAGCCAGTTACACATGATACCCAATACGAAGGCCTTTCCGAAATCCAGACTCGTCTTTGAAACTGCAGTCTTTACAGTTACCGCTCCCAGCAGCCCGCCGCCGCTTTCCAGAAGACCAGAACAATTTATGAATGCGGCGATGATAAGGGCGCCCGCGAAATTTCCTATGTAAACGATCAGCCAGTTTCTCAGCATCCCCGATATCCTTATCTTTTTATCGAGAACGCCTACAGTCATCAGATTATTTCCCGTAAACAGCTCTGCTCCGCACAGTACCACCATCATCAGCCCCACCGGGAACACTGCCGCAGACACCAGCTTGCCGATACCCAGCGTTGCCGGATCGGCCGTCAGGTTAAAGGACGCCATGGCCGACGCCTGAGCTCCGAAGGCTATGTACGCTCCCGCCAGTACAGCCAGAATAAATAACCTGCAAACTCCGCTGTTTGCCTTGGGAATACTTGAATCCGATACCTTTTCCAAAATTTCCGTTGATGTTAATGCTTTCAATTTCAATACTCCTTTATTCATTCCAATACAAATATCTGATTAAAAAACACCTGAGCAGCCGAAACCGCTCAGGTATCTATTGTAACATATAAGAGGTTATTTTGTCATCAGTTCACACACTGCATTTGAAAAAGCGACAGGGTCTTCCACCGGCAGCCCTTCGATCATCAGCGCCTGATTGTAAAGAAGCGATGCATATTTTTTAACTACTTCCTTATCAGCGTCATACTGCTTTCTCAGAGCATCCAGGATCGGGTGCTTGGCGTTGATCTCCAGCACTCGTTCTGCCTGTACCTTTTCGTCCACCGGCATGGAGTTGAGTACCTTTTCCATCTCTATGGAAAGTCCGCCCTTGGATGTCAGGCACACAGGATGGCTCTTGAGTCTCTGGGAGATCCTTACATCTGCCACCTTTCCTTCCAGAGCTTCCTTCATGTACTCCAGCATGTCCTTGCTTTCTTCCGCCTGCTTTTCGGCAGCTTCCTTTTCTTCCTTGCTTTCTTCTATGTCGAGATCGTCTGCGGATACCGACTTGAATTCCTTCTCATCGTATTCACGCAGCATCTGGAGTGCGAATTCGTCGATATCGTCCGTCAGATAGAGTATTTCATACCCCTTATCCTTGAGGAGCTCGGTCTGCGGAAGCTTATCTATCTTGTCGGTAGTCTCACCGGAAGCGTAGTAGATGTATTTCTGGTCGGCCTTCATCCTGCTTACGTATTCGGAAAGCGTTACCAGAGCCTTTTCCGTGGATGAATAGAACATCACGAGATCCTGCAGCATTTCCTTGTTTACTCCGAAACCGTCGTAAAGTCCGTATTTAAGCTGGAGTCCGAAGTTCTTGAAAAATTCCACGTACTTTTCTCTGTCGGTCTTCTGCATGGATAAAAGTTCGCTCTTTATCTTCTTTTCCAGTCTCTGTGCTATTGCCTTGAGCTGTCTGTCGTGCTGCAGCATTTCCCTGGAAATATTCAGCGACAGATCCTGCGAATCCACGAGACCCTTCACGAAGCTGAAATGATCCGGCAGCAGATCGGCGCACTTGTCCATGATAAGTACTCCCGATGAATAGAGCTGCAGGCCCTTTTCAAAATCCTTGGTATAGTAATTATACGGCGCCTGTCCAGGAACGAACAGCAGCGATGTATAGCTTACCACACCTTCTACATTGGTATGGATGACCCTTGCAGGATCGATGTATTCGAAGAACTTTTCCTTATAGAAATTGTTGTAGTCTTCATCCTTGAGCTCGTTCTTGTTCTTCTTCCACAGCGGAACCATGCTGTTGAGTGTTTCAAGCTCCTGATACGATTCGTATTCCTGTTCCTCCAGCTTCTTGTCCTCGCAGCCCGGCTTGAGTCTGCTCTTTTCCACCATCATCTGTATCGGGTAGCGGATGTAATCGGAATATCTCGTTACAAGTCTCTTGAGAGTGTATGTGTCCAGATATTCGCTGTATTTTTCATCGTCGGTATCCTCCTTGAGTGTCAGGGTGATCTCAGTACCGTTGCCCTCCTTCTCGGCCTCCGCGATGGTGTAGCCGTCGGCTCCGGAGGATTCCCAAACGTATGCCTGTTCCTCGCCGTATGCCTTGCTGACTACCGTCACCTTGTCGCTTACCATGAATGCCGAGTAGAAGCCGACTCCGAACTGACCGATTATGTCGATCTCATCCTTCTTCTCCACTTCCGATTTGAAGTCAAGAGATCCGCTCTTGGCGATGGTCCCGAGATTCTTTTCCAGTTCCTCCTTGGTCATTCCCATTCCGTTGTCGATGATTTTGAGTGTCCTGTTTCCCTCGTCTCTTTCCAGCTTAATATAAAAATCTTCCCTGGAAAGTCCTGTATTGCCTTCCGTCAGGCTGCGGTAATAGAGCTTGTCTATAGCGTCGCTGGCGTTGGATATGAGCTCCCTAAGGAAAATTTCTTTATGAGTATAGATGGAATTGATCATCAAGTCTAAAAGTCTCTTTGATTCTGCTTTGAATTGCTTCTTTGCCATTTGTTTATCTCCCTTTTTGCTTATTAGCACTCGTTCTGATTGAGTGCTAATAGTATATTAGTCCAAATGGCTGCCAAGGTCAAGAGGTTTGAGGAATTTTTATGAAAAATTTAAGGCAGGATTCCAAATATATAAGGCTAAATGACACAATTCTTTGGAATTTCATCCGTTTGATCCCCCTTGAGACATGGCCATTCCAAAAGCAACAACCGATATCCACTATTTTATTGGAATTTCCGGGTGAAACAGCCATTATCAGGCCGTATATTCCAAAAATAATGGTGTCATATGCTTTGATCTTTGGAATATGCGGATCAGAATACTCTGTAAACAGGTAAATTCCAAAGCATCATACCGTTTTCAATCGTTTCTTTGGAATCGTCTTCCAGGTGAACTCCGATCCAATAAAAAAAATCCCGACATGCCGTCAAGGATATAATTCACACCCTATCTGAAAATAGGGGGGGTGCCCTGTTTCCGCTTCTGTCTTCCGCTCAAAGGCGGCATGACATAAGCTCGACGAAAACCCGGACTCCCAATGTTGTTACGTAGGTTGAATTACACTACCTCAACGCACACTTCAGGATTTATTTCTATTTTATGTTGATCATCGAAAAATAATCAACCAATATTCGGATAAAAAATAACAGAGACGAATCTGTTATCTTTAAATTAATTATATGACTGTAACGGGTAAAATGCAAGTATTTTACGTGTATTTTATTTGCGGTAATATCTTCAAAAGAGAAACCTCCCTA
>JAETSS010000112.1 GCA_021769545.1 Eubacterium sp. | reverse complement strand
TCAGGCGGTTCAAAGGCATTCGGAGTATGGGCAAGCAGGAGGATAAAGACCAAGGTTGGAGCACAGTTTGCTACTATCGTTCTCGGAATACTGATCTTCGTAGATGACTATTTCAACTGCCTTACTGTAGGAAGCGTAATGTCACCGCTGGCAGAGGAGCATAAGATCCCTAGAACGAAGCTGGCATATCTCATAGATGCTACGGCAGCGCCGATCTGTATCATAGCGCCGATCTCATCATGGGCAGCAGCGGTTACTGGATTCGTTGAAGGAGAAAACGGCTTCGCATTGTTCATCAAGGCTATACCGTTCAACTTCTATGCACTGCTCACGATACTTATGATGTTCCTCATCGTTGGAATGAAATTCGACTATGGCAAGATGCGCGAATATGCCAACAAGATCCAGGAGTCGAAGGCTGATGAAGTTAATCAGGAAGAGACAGCAGAACCTCTTAAGAGAAGACGTGAAGGAAAGGTCATAGATCTTATTCTGCCTATCGTGATTCTGATAATCTGCTGTGTTGCAGGTATGATATACACAGGCGGATTCTTCAGCGGTACAGGCTTCGTTGAGGCGTTCTCAGGATCTGATGCATCAGTTGGACTTTCGCTGGGAAGTGTCGTTGCACTGATCATAATATTCATCGTATACATAGCAAGCGGAGTATTGAATTTCAAGGACAGCATGGACTGCATTCCTGAGGGATTCAAGGCGATGGTACCTCCGATTCTGATCCTTACGCTGGCATGGACTCTCAAGACTATGACAGACAGTCTCGGAATCGCTGAATTCGTAGCAAACGCTACAGAATCGGTAGCAGGTTCATTCATGAGCTTACTGCCTGCTATCATCTTCGCTATCGGATGCTTACTGGCATTTGCTTCCGGAACGTCATGGGGTACATTCGGTATTCTCATTCCGATCGTAGTAGAAGTATTCCAGGGAAGCGACCCGCAGCTTATGATCATATCCATCTCGGCATGTATGGCGGGAGCTGTATGCGGAGACCACTGTTCGCCTATTTCCGATACTACCATCATGGCAAGTGCAGGTGCGAGATGTAACCATGTGGCACACGTTTCGACTCAGCTGCCTTATGCCATCACGGTAGCGGCGGTATCCTTCGTAACGTATATAGTTGCAGGATTCACAAAGAGCGTATGGATCTCACTTCCTGTGGGAATCATCTTACTGATAGTAGTACTTCTGGTTATCAAGAAGACGCAGAAGCCGCTTGAGGGAGAAGCAGCAGAGGCATAAATTATAAATAAAATGCAATAAGCAAAAGCCCGGCAAGGGGTCACAGGGCCATGCGGCAATGTCCTCGTCGCAGAAAATGCCGTAAAGACTTTTCGCAAAAAACAGGAGCAGTACGTGAACTCGCCTTTCAGGCTCGGACAGCACGTACTGCTCCCGTTTTTTTGCTCAAAGTCTTTGGCATTTTAGCTGCTCCTGCGGAGTTTGCCGGCTTGCCGGGCCTAGTGCATCTGCAAATATCGCTTAGATGATTATCATCTGTATTGCTTCATATCTAACCTCGTTCATACACGATCTCCCCATCAAGTATCGTCATATCAGCCTTTACCGATTTGATGCGCTCAACAGGTGTTTCAAGAATGTTTTCTGAAAGTATCACCAGATCGGCCAGCTTGCCGGGTTCGATGCTTCCCTTGATATCCTCTTCAAGTGATGCATATGCTCCGTTATAGGTATACATCCTGATGGCATCCATGATACCGATCCTCTGGCACTCTCCGGCAACTACGCCGCTTACCTTGTCGGTTCTTGTGAGAGCGCCGTATATACCGATCATAGGATCAGCTTCTATTACAGGAGCATCGGAGCCCAGAGCGGCAGTGATGCCACGGTCAAGATATGATTTCAGCGGGAACATGTAATTGACACGGTCACCGTAATACTTTACATATATCTCGGCATTCTCATTGAAAAATCCCGGGTTCGGTATCGTTACGATACCGGCCTTTTCGATCCTGTCCAGAAGCTCTTCGTTTACGATGCCGCAATGATCTATCCTGTGTCTGCATGGACGCGGATTCTGTGCCATGGCCCGCTCGATGGATGTCAGTATCACATCTACGGCAGCGTCGCCTACCGCATGTGCAGTCACGTTGAAGCCTGCATTGTGGGCCTTTATTAATATGTCGTCGGCCTCCTCCTGAGTGTATAGCTGTATGCCCTTGAGATCAGGATCATGGCTGTAGGGTTCCTTAGTGGAACATGACGGGCCGCTGGTGCTGCCGTCTATTAGTATCTTCACATGACCCAGTCTGAAATGCTCGTCTCCGAGGCCGCCGTGGATACCGGTGGAAATGAACTTATTGACCCATTCGATGGTCTTCTCTTTGCCGTAGGCGTGGTACAGCAGTATATACATGCGGACCTTTATGATACCCTGTCGGCAGGCCTCCTGATAAAGCCCGATGGTATCCTCTCCGTAAAAGCTGCCGTCGTGCATGCTGGTGACGCCGAAGCTCAGCAGCAGGTCATTGGCGGCTTTGAAGGAATCCATATATTCCTCCTTGGTATATACGACCTTGTCCCACATGTAGGTACATGCCCTTTCCTTGAGAAGCCCTGTCATCCTGCCGTTTTCATCTACGACCACTTCTCCCGGTGCGAACATTTCCGGGCCTGTTATGCCGCCTGCTTCAAGGGCGAGGGTGTTGTATACGCCCATGTGGAGACAGCATCGCGTCAGCTGCACAGGGTGGTCGGGAGCGGCTTCATCCAGTTCATCTCTCGTAGGATGTCTTCCTTCATCCAGCTTGCTCTGTTCATAGCCCGTGGCTTTGATCCACGTGCCCTTTGGAACCTTGGATGCGGCTTCGCGTATCTTCTCCTGTATTCCCTTTATGGAAGTAACGTCGTTGCTGTTGCAGTCGATTATGACTGCGGCGTTCTGACCTCTCATACCCAGATGCATATGCGCGTCGATGAAGCCCGGCAGCAGTGCGCGACCCTTGAGATCTATGACACGAGTGCCTTTTCCGATCCACTCGTCTGCACCGGTATCATCACCGACATATACTATTTTATTGCCCTTGACGGCGACAGCCTGACAGATGGAATCATCCCTATCGACTGTCACGACGACACCGTTTTTCAGGACGATATCGGCATACATGGAAAGCGATCTGTTCATAATAACACCTCTTTTACTCTTCTTCGTATAACTGATCCATGATGTAGTCCGGGAAGAACTTTCTCAGCGTCTCTTCCGATGCAGGCTTTGTAAACAGGCTGACGATGATGAATACAGGGATGTTTACGAGAAGTCCCCATATTCCCGCATGTACGAACAGCGGATTAGGCCAGACTATGTTGAACAGTGCAACGACGATTACGCCTGCGGCAAGTCCTGCGATGGCGCCTGCCTTTGTGGCCCTTGGCCAGCAGAGAACACCCAGCATGCAAGGGAAAAGCTGCCCTATGAAGCCGTAGCATACAAGAAGTATGTTCACAAGCTCGCCCGGATTCGTCACCGACAGAGGAAACGCGATGAGGAATATCACTACCAGCAAAAGCTTTCTCTGCAGCTTTCCTTCCTTTTCGGGAGTGAGCTTTGCGGCGGGAGCTATGACGTCGTGAGTCAGTGTAAAGGTGCTGGTGTGGAACTGCGGTTCGGCCGATGACTGGGATGCGGCAAGTATACCGGCTCCCAGAAGCCCGGCAAGCCACCACGGCAGTTTATCGAGACAATACTGCAGCGCCACCTGATCTGTCGAAGCGCCGTCGAATTCGGTGTAGGCGAATACGCAGACAAGCCCCACTATCATCATAGGGATCATGACGAAGTAGAAAACAGGCACGTACAGGTACTGTCTTCTGACTGTATCCTCATCCTTTGCACCTGCAGCCCATACCCAGAACTGAGGCCAGAAGGAGAATATGCTGATGAGTATGGAGGTCGTCCAGTATATAGGCGGGAAGTTGTCCATGGCGCCGGGCAGCGTCATATGCTTAGGCGATGCTTCCTGCAGCGTATGGAAAGCCTCAGAGATGCTGAAATTGCCAAGGGCCGTGTAAATGACGAACAGTCCTATCAGTATGGAAAGGCAGAACATCATGACTCCCTGCAGTACGTTGGTCCAGCCGATGGCCCTAAGGCCGCTTCTGTATACATATGTGGCGATGGCGGTAACGATGATGAGTTCGCCCAGCCAGAGAGGGATAACGCCGTGGCTCATTACGTTGAGGATGTTGCCGGAGCCGATGACCTGGACCAGCGAATTTCCTATTACGGCAAAAGCACCTACGATACCGCAAAGTATGCGAAGGAACGGTGATTCGAACCTTGCGCCGATACCCTCGGCCTGAGTTTTGTATCCGCTCTTTACGGCGAGTCGGTGTACTCTCGGAGACATCAGGTAGCAGGCATATACGATGAATGCCATGTATACTACCACGTAAAGGCAGGCAACGCCTCTGCTGTAGCCCCAGCCCGGAGCTCCCAGGAACGTGTAGGAGCTGACATTGCCGGCGCCCGTCAGGAATATCATTACGATGACGCCGAGGGTATTTCCCGAGGACGACCAGTTTTCCAGTTTCACCATGTCCAGCTTGCCCTTTGCACTGTAGCCACGTATGCAGGCCACTAACGTATAAAGTATTGTAAGGACAAATGGTCCCCATGTAGCTATCATTTAGTGTACCCCCCATCTGTATGCTATGTTGATAACGATTATTACCATGACGAGGGCGCCGATGGCAAGCCAGAACATGAGCGGAAGTCCCAAGAATATTATGGACTTGTTGAACAGACCTATAGCGGGTGAAATGGTAAGAAGGACGCTGCCCACCATCAGAAGAGCGACGATCCATTCCTTTGCTTTGCGGGGTCTTACCATGACCCAGTTTTTCATCTTCTTTTCTTTCATTGTGATCTCCCTTTAAAACAGTTGGATTTATGTTACATGCATTGATATTTATATTGTAAAGTTTCCCGGGGCAGACTTCAATCGTTTTGATGCTTTTATCCGTGAAATGAAGTGAAAACAGCAAATAAATGAATTTAGATGTAAATATTGCTTGCATATTATTCATGCTTAATGTATAATTATAAATGCGGGCGACAAAGGAGGTCTTACCGATGGTATCAGGTGACCGGACTTTGCAGAGGTCCCTAAAATAAGAAAAGACAATAGAAGGA
>JAETSS010000111.1 GCA_021769545.1 Eubacterium sp. | reverse complement strand
ATAGAAAGGAGAAGGTATATTTGTAAGTGACCGTTAGATGAGTCAATTACAATATACCAGGTTTAATCAATATGAAAAACATTATTACTGTTGCCGTAGTCAATTTCAGAGTGGATGCGGCCAACAAGGAAAGCAATCTTTCCAGAATGTGCGAGTTTACAGAAGCTGCTGCAAAGCGCGGTGCAGATCTCGTACTCTTCCCGGAAATGTGTCTTTTCGGGTATGACTACTACGTGGATGAGAACATCCCTCAGCAGGAAAAGATCAAAAATGCCGAGCTCATCAGCGGTCCGTCATGTCAGGCTATGGCGGAGATCACACAGAAATACGGTATCTACGCAGTATTCGGCATGGCTGAAAAGCTGGAGGATACTCCGGATGCCGTGCTGTACAATTCCGCAGTAGCGGTGGGACCAGATGGCGTTATAGGTGCATATCAGAAAATGCATCCTTTCGAAACGGAAAGCATCTGGTGTGAAAAGGGAGACAAGCCGTTTATGTTCGATACTCCATGGGGTCCTATCTCGGTAGGAATCTGCTTTGACACTTACCAGTTCCCTGAGCTGCAGAGATACTACTGCGGACAGGGCAGCAGACTGTATCTGAATCCTACCGCCGTAGTTGAAGAGATCCCTAAGGAGGGACGCCGTCAGGCCTTTATCGACTACTACGCACCGACGCTGGAATACGGCGTACTCTGCAACACCATATTCGTAGCAAGCGCCAACCTGTGCGGTACAGATATCGTGGATTACTTCGGAGGCGGAAGCTGTATAATAGGTCCTAAGATCACACCGTTCTATGAGACAAATCTTAAATACTACGCAGGTGATAAGGACAATGTACAGGAAGGAATGTTCATCGAGACCATAGATCTTTCTCTGGCAACGAGACGCTTATTTGTCGATAAGGAGATCACAGGAGTACCTGACTACAGACCTGATGTCTATAAGAAGTTTCTGTAGGTCGGAAGAATAATCGCCTGAACTCGGTATCGACGGATAAAGACAATAAACCTGCAGCAAAAAAAGGACTAATGTATTAAGAAAATTAAAAGCAGGATATAGCAGTACGTATTCAACTGCCATATCCTATTTTGTTTATCTGAAATTCATCTGCTCTTTTTACCCTTAAGCTGCTCTGCCGCCCAGAACAGATAAAGCGGGATCTGATCATATAAAAATGAATTTTCCATAAATCCAACGATAAGATCTTCTATACTACCCGGACGATATCCGAAACTCTCCATCTCATCGATATACTTTTCAAGCTCATCATTTATTATGCTCTTGAAAAACAATTTAGTATTCTTATTTGCCTTATCCAGCATTTCCAGATACGAAACAGCTTTTCTTGTATTCCCGCGTTTGAAATATAAAATTGACAACGGCAGCAATATCTGGCTTTCATGATATTCACCGTATTTCTTATAAAGAGCAAGTGCTTTCTTTTCATCTTCCATGAAGGCATACAAATGCATCAGAATGTACCTCACTCCCATATTATCATTTTCATTGAGACGAAGAACATCTTCACATTCCTCGATAGCCCTGCCTATCATCCCACTTGACTTCAGCATATTTATATAATGCAGCTTTGCTCTCATATACGGACGTGTTTCTATGAAGCCCCAGTAGTCGCCGATATATTCATCGGTATCGTATCCCTGGGCTTTCATTATTTTAGTTCCGTGGGAAACGACTTTTTTCAGTCGGTCAAGATAATCTAACGGATCCTTTGCTTTCAGATCTGCGATCATCAACTCTGCATCCAGATTATCAGGATCCAGCTTCAACGCCTTTTTAGCGTACTTCAATGCCAACACTTCATTCTCGGTCTCCTGCGCCAGATCCAGAAAATCATCTGACGTCTCCGCAGTATCCTCAGTCAATTCAACTCTGCCGGTTTCATTATGCTTTTGTATCAGCTCCTGTAAAAGCCTGTCTACATCCTCTTCACTCATATCTTCTGCATTTTCGTTGGCCATACGTTCATGAAGCTCTTTAAAGATTTTTTCCGTTTCCTTACTCACCGGTATCCTCCCCTGCCGCTGCAGCATCCATTACTTCAACATACTTAGAGTATACACGATTATCCTGCCCCATCAAAGGGTTTTCGCTAAAAGATACCGCAAAAAACAAAAATGAAGATATTTTACAAGCCATCCCGCCCGCAAAATGCTAAAATAGATACCGGCAAAGGAGGAACAGGCATGAAAAACGAGATACGGACTGCAGTCTACGACCATGAGCTCCGGATCGAAGCCTACCGCTTCGAAGGCATAATACAGCCTTTTCCCAATCACTTTCACGAATACTATGTACTGGGCGCCGTGGAAAGCGGCCGTCGCTGTCTTTCCTGTCGGGGCCGCAGATATTCCATAGCACCCGGGGATGTGCTGCTTTTCAATCCCGGCGACAATCACGCCTGCATACAATCTGACGGCGACACTTTTGATTACCGCGGTATCAACATCACCAGGGAAGTCATGCTTGATCTCACAGAGGAAGTGACGGAAACCAGAAGGCTGCCCGGCTTCACGCAAAACGTCATCCACGACCAGGAAGCCGCAGCCTGCCTCAACGAGCTTCACGAGCTTATCATGAAAGGCTCCCGTGAATTCAGCCGCGAAGAAGATCTCCTGCTCCTCATGACACTGCTTATCCGACGATACGGAAAACCTTTCGAAAGCTGCATATCGGAATGCCGCAGCGAGATCGAAAAGGCCTGCGTATTCATGGAACAACACTTTGCAGAGCGGCTGTCCCTTGAGCAGATATGCCGCCACGTCGGTCTCAGCAAATCGACTCTGCTGCGTTCCTTTACAAGGTCAAAGGGTGTCACGCCCTACAGCTATCTGGAAAATATCCGCATCAGCGAAGCGAAAAAACTGCTGGAGCAAGGCATCCCTCCCGTGGAAGCCGCCATGAGAACGGGATTTTCCGACCAGAGCCACTTCACCAATTATTTCAGCCGGTTCATCGGTCTGTCCCCCGGCGTTTACCGCGATATGTTTTCGGACAAGGAAATGCCTACAGAAAACGAACCATCAAAGGAGAAAAAGCAACATGAACGATAAGAAAGCGGCAGGACATCCCGCCGCACTGATAACCATAATCATATGGGGCACTACATTTATTTCCACCAAGCTGCTTCTGGAAAGCTTCAAGCCTGCGGAGATCCTGTTTCTGCGCTTTGTCATAGGATTTCTGGCGCTGATCGCAGTATGCCCCAAGAGACTCCCCAAAACAACGGGCAGTCAGGAACTAACCTTTGCAGCAGCCGGACTATGCGGAATATGCCTTTATTACCTCCTGGAAAACATCGCCCTCACCTATACCATGGCTTCAAACGTAGGCGTCATAATTTCCATCGCGCCCTTTTTCACAGCCGTGCTTACTCACATCTTCATGAAGGACGACGAAAAGCTCCGGGCGAATTTCTTCGCAGGCTTCGTTGTGGCAATGATCGGCATCTGCATGATAAGCTTCAACGGCTCGAAAATGCAGTTCGATCCCGTAGGCGACCTGCTGGCCGCCGCAGCAGCGATAATATGGGCATGCTATTCGGTACTTACGAGAAAGATCGGCGCCTTCGGATACAACACGATACTGACTACTCGAAGAGTCTTCGCATACGGAATACTTTTCATGATCCCGGCGTTGTTTCTGTTTGACTGTCGGATATCTCCTGCAAAGCTCACGGATCCGGCATGCCTGGGCAATCTTCTGTTTCTGGGGTTGGGCGCTTCCGCCCTGTGCTTCGTCACATGGAATATAGCCGTCAGAACACTGGGCGCAGTCAAGACAAGCGTCTATATATACCTCGTTCCCGTCATCACCGTTGCCGCCTCCGCACTGATACTCCACGAAAGGATCACTGTCATGTCGGCCGCCGGAACGGTCCTCACGCTGCTGGGTCTGGTGATATCAGAATACAGAGGCAGGCGCTTGTAAAACGCAATGCCTCCGTATTGATAATTATGCATCACCGTTCGCGTATTATTTCCTTGTAAAACAGGCCCGTTTTCATGTAAAACGTACACGTTTTCGTTATTTTTCGATTTTATTCACGTCTGAAATCTGATGTTTTTTGTTTTCTTCTCTTTAGCACGTGTAAATTTTTCAGTTTCGTTGCCATGAGTGTATATTCATGCAATATACCGGCTATTTCCCCTCATAATTATTCATTCCGTGAAATATCAAAAAAAGCACACGTACGTAAAATCCTATTTTCTTTAAATCATACACGTTTTAGAAAAATATGTTATATCACCCACCGTATTTCACCGACAACATCTGGTTTATCGTATGAATACATCTATGCTCCCAACTATGGATTACTTTCCTGCGCCTTAGTGTATAACTTAGTGTATAAGCTCGTTGGTCGGCGGCAGACACGTATAATCCCTGCATACGAAATAGGTCGTCCTGCCGTCCTGCAGTTTGTATTCCTCAGTCTCACCGTGCAGTATCGTTACATCGGCATCAAGAGGCAGCCCTCTCATTATCTCAGCTTCGCCGTCGCCTTCTGCCAAGACTACGGTGATCTCCTGCAGAGGGTGAAAATACGACAGCAGCGCCATGAGAAACATACTGCAGCCTGCCGGATAGTTCTTAGCCTCACCCGACATGTATGAAAGCTGCTTCTCTGCAGAACTTCTGAAATCATCATCTCCCGTAAGTTGCCACAGCCGTACGAGACAGTAGGCCATGACGGAGTTTCCGCTCGGAAACGCACCGTCATAGGTTTCCTTTGGTCTCGTGATGAGGCTGCTGTGTTCCCTGCCGTACATGAAATACCCGCCGTTTTCTTCATCGAAAAACTGCCTGTGTGCAGACCTGCAGATGTCCACGGCACGCCTAAGGTAAGCTTCCTTTCCCGAGGCCTGATGCAGCCCTATCAGCGCTGCCGTATAGAAAGCGTAATCGTCCAGAAAACCCCGCACCGAATGTTTTCCGTTGCGATAGCTTACATACAATATGTCGCCGCCTGTATCTCTGTCAAAAAGATTCTCTTCGATAAAACCCTGCGCTTTTTCCGCCGCCGCAAGATATTTTTCCTCTCCCGATGTCCTGTATAAAACCGTCATTGCATATATCATAAGTGAATTCCACGATGTCAGCACCTTGTCGTCAAGATGCAGATGCGTACGCTCCTTGCGATAACGGTAGAGCTGCTGCTTTTCCGCTTCAAGATCATCAATTATGCTGCCGCCGTCCAGCAGGTTCGGGATGCTTTTTCCTTCAA
>JAETSS010000110.1 GCA_021769545.1 Eubacterium sp. | reverse complement strand
CGCCGTAAGACCTTTGAGACCGATGAGGTAATTGACAATATGGAAAGGGAGATAGAGACCGTATGCCTCAAGCTGCTTCTGCAGCAGCAGCCGGTGGCCCGTGATCTGCGGCTCATATCCTCGGCCCTCAAGATGATATCCGACATGGAACGGATAGGCGATCAGGCTTACGATATAGCGGAGATCACCAAGACCATCAAAAACGAAAGGAACAGATCATGTGACGAGGATATACGCATCATGGCCGAAACTGCCATAGAGATGGTTAGCGGCAGCATAGATTCCTTTGTCAAAAACAACATAGAAACGGCAAACGATGTTATAATAAAAGACGACAAGGTAGACCGGCTGTTCGTAAACATAAAGGAAGAACTGATAAGCTCGGTATCACAGGACAGCTCATGCGGCGAATATTTCGCGGACATACTCATGATAGCAAAATATCTTGAAAGGATAAGCGATCATGCCGTGAATATTGCGGAGTGGGTGATATTTTCCGTAACAGGCGAGCATGTCAATGAAGACCATATTGAGAGGTAAAGCATATGATATACTTTCTCGAGGACGATAACAATATAAGGAATTTCGTGATATATGCCCTAAAAAACACAGGCTTCGATGCAGAGGGCTTCGATCATCCGGACAAATTCTGGGAAGCAATGAAACAAAAGAAGCCCGACCTTCTGCTCCTAGACATAATGCTTCCGGGAGAGGACGGCATATCCATACTGCAGAAGCTGAGAAGCAGCAGCATAACGAAAGATATGCCCATAATAATGCTGACAGCCAAAGGCACGGAATACGATAAGGTGCTGGGCCTCGACAGCGGGGCAGATGACTACGTTGCTAAGCCTTTCGGCACCATGGAGCTGATATCGAGGATAAGGGCGCTGCTTAGAAGAACTGAGAAGCATGCAGACAATGACGAGTACAGAATGGGAGAGCTGTATCTTTGTCCTGCCAGGCATATCATAAAAGTTGACGATAACAATATTACGTTGACTTTAAAGGAGTTTGAGCTGCTTTGTCTCCTGTTTAGAAATAAAGGCGTTGTACTTACGAGAGATGAGATACTGACAGGAGTATGGGGGTATGAATTCGACGGGGAAAGCCGCACTGTGGACGTTCATATACGTACGCTGCGTTCCAAGCTGGGCAGCGCGGGAAGATTCATAGAAACGGTGCGCGGAATAGGCTACAAGATCGGAGGCGGCGATGACTAGGAGGATATTCAACAGCATGGTCCTCGTATCGGTATTCGTCCTTCTGGCATGCGTCGTGTGTATATCATCGGTGCTGTACGGGTATTTCGGTGAGATCATCCGAGACGAGCTAAAGGAAGAAGCGCATATCATGGTGCAGGAGGTGCAGAAGGATGGGGATTATCTTGACGGATTGGGCTACACGGAAAACAGGATAACGCTTGTAGATCCCGAAGGAAAGGTTCTGTTCGATTCCCGGGCAGACGCGGAAAATATGGTAAATCATAAGGACAGAGAGGAGATCTCACAGGCTGTGGAAAAGGGCGAAGCATTCGTTACCAGATACTCCGACACGCTGTCGACCAAGACCATCTATTATGCCGTAAGGCTGCAGGATGACAGCGTTTTGAGGATCGCACAGGAGCAGAGTGTTGTGGTACTTCTTCTCAGAGGCATCATAGGCCCCATTGTCCTGATAACGATGATGATAATTATAGCGGCCTCCATCATATCAAAGCGATTGGCGGGGAAGATAGTGATGCCGGTAAACGATATCGATATCAACGATCCCGAGATAGAAGAGCCGTATACCGAGCTGTCACCGTTGATAACCAAGATAAGACAGCAGAACAGACATATAACCATGCAGATGGAAGAGCTGAGACGAAAGCAGAAGGAATTCACCGCCATTACCGAAAATATGAGCGAGGGCTTTCTGCTGATAGGCAGGGAAATGGAGATACTCTCCTATAACGGGGCGGCACTGGCGATCCTGGGAGACGGAGAAACAAACGCGCCCCATACGGCATACGAGCTCAACAGGAGCGCAGGTTTCAGGACAGCGACTGAACAGGCCCTGTCAGGCATCCATAGCCGGCAGTCCTTTGAAAAAGAGAGCAGATATTATCATATTATGGCGAATCCTGTAATGGAAAAAAATCAGGTGGCAGGCGCAGTGGTAGTGATCATGGACGTCACCGAAAAGGAGCAGAGGGAAACGCTCCGCAGGGAATTCACGTCAAATGTTTCTCATGAGCTTAAAACGCCCCTTACCACCATATACGGCGTTTCCGACATGATGGCGGAGGGCATAGTGAAAGAATCGGATGTCAGAAGCTTCGGCCGAAACATCAAAGAGGAATCGGGACGCATGATATCCCTGATAGACGATATCATCAAACTTTCCAAGCTGGACGAAGATTCCATACCGGATGAGACTGCCCCGGTGGATCTGTTTGATATCTCAAAGGAAGTCATCGACAGGCTTTCCATTAAAGCCAAGGAAAATAACGTAAAAATATATCTCGAAGGCGAGCACGTGATGATAAAAGGCGTATCGTTCCTCTGCAGCGAGATAGTCTACAATCTGTGTGATAACGCCATCAAATACAACAGAGAAAACGGTACTGTGAAGGTTTCCGTAAGCAGGGAAGCTACGGGCAACGTACTCCTTTCCGTCGAAGATACCGGAACAGGCATATCGGCGGAGGACAGAGAACGGATATTCGAACGTTTTTACAGAGGTGATAAGAGCCGCTGCAGACAGGTGGATGGTACAGGTCTCGGCCTTTCCATCGTAAAGCATGCTGCAGCTCATATGGGCGGAAGCATCCGGGTGGAAAGCACCGAAGGCAAGGGCACCAGGATGACGGTAAGTTTTCCGGGATAAGTGGTTTGAATCATGAATTGAAAGGGGAATGTCGTATTAAGAAAGCAGCTATTATGTATGAGCTTTTCTTAATGCGACAGTCCCCATTTATGTCGATAATGATATTGTTCTATTATATTATTTGTCTTCGTATCTCTTTATGATGATACTGGAATTCTGTCCGCCGAAGCCCAGAGCATTGGACATGGCCACATCTATATCTGCCTTTCGCGGGCCCTCAGCAATGAAGTCCAGATCGCATTTCGGATCAGGTGTCTTATATCCGACAGTCGGCGGAAGTATGCCTGTTTCGATGGCCTTGATGCATGCGATGACTTCGGTTATACCGCCTGCGCCCATCAGATGTCCCGTATTTCCCTTTGTGGAGCTGACAGGAGGGATCTTCGCCTTCATGTCCTCCGGCATAGGGTTTTCAGGGTCGTCCCAGCCGAACAATGTCTTTATTGCCTGTACCTCGATAGGGTCTCCCACAGGTGTCGAAGTACCGTGTGTATTGATGTAACCTATATCCTCAGGCTTCAAACCCGCTTTTTCCAGCGCGCTCTTCATACATGAGACAGCGCCACTTCCGTCAGGTCTCGGTGCCGTTACGTGATAGCCGTCGGTATTGTTTCCGTAGCCTGCAAGGCTGCACAGTATTTTGGCACCGCGCTTTTTCGCATGCTCTTCTGTTTCAAGTATCAGAGCTCCGCCGCCTTCTCCCATTACGAATCCGTCTCTGTCCGCATCGAAGGGTCTGCATGCAGTCGCAGGATCCGGATTCTTGGAAAGTGCTTTTGCCTGTGCCAGAGTCGACATGATGATAGGGCAGTGTGCGCTTTCTCCGCTTACTACCAGTATCGCATCGGCTTCTCCCGAATTCAGCAGCATGGCAGCTATGCATATGGCGTCGCCGCCGGATGAGCACGCGGTGCTTACCGTGAAGCTGGGCCCGTGTATGCCGTAATGGATAGCTATCTGAGCGGCCCCGAGATTGCCCAGGATCTTAGGAAGGAAACGCGGGCTGACCTTTTTCTTTCCGTCTACGCTGTATGCTCTCTCCGTCTCGGCTATTTCCGCCGTTCCGTTAAGTGCGGTAGCCATTACGATGCCAACGCGGTCGGCTTCTGCGTCTATGTCCAGTCTGCTGCCTTCCAGCGCCTCGTGAGCAGAAGCGAAAGCATACTGCATGAAGGTGCTGGTTTCCTTTGCCAGCTTAGGCGTCATGTATTTTTTAGGATCGAAATCCTTTACTTCTCCGGCTATGGTGATGGGAACATCGTCGTCGTGGAAACGCGTGATCTTTTGGATACCGCATTTCATGTCGAGGATCCCCTGCCAGTAGTTATCTACTCCTATGCCTATAGGAGTAACGGCCCCAAGGCCTGTTATTACCAAGTTTTTCATTTCGTATAAGTCCTCCTGAAAATCTGCCAATTACAGTCATTTTAACATACAGACGATCAAAAGTCATCTTTTAATTGGGAATTTTATTGACACGGCTGTCGGCTTTGGATATGATAAAGTGTATATCAAGCCTTGAAAAATCGATAAACAAATATATACGGAGGATGTTATGCTTAGTAAAGACAAGATGGACAGGATAAATCACCTGGCAAGAAAATCCAAGAGCGAGGGCCTGACGGAAGAGGAAAAGCAGGAGCAGCAGGTACTTAGACAGGAATATCTCGAGAAGTTCAGAGAGAATTTCAAGGGACATCTCAAGAGGATAAAATTCGTCGAGGATCTGTCGGAGGAAGAGCTGGCGGAGATACAGAAAGAAAAAAACAGACAAAATTAGTAGATAAATGACGGCGGGAAACACTAAGTTTCTCGTCTTTTTTATTGTATCATGGGAAATAATATGTATCGACGGATACAAATCGAGATTCAAGGGGTGGGTTATGAAAAAGAGATATCTGAAATGGATAGGCGTCGCCGCAGCGGTTTGCATCACGGCGCTTGCACTGCTGGGGGCTGCCGAAAACACAGACGTGAGCCAAGTCAAAGAGCTGCTCGAGAAACGGACCAGTGTAATGGAAAACGTACTGTTCGGGAATATTTCATATGAGCAGGGGAAAGAGCAGCTAAGGCAGGTGGAGAAGGACAAGCTTTACAATGATGATCTGAGAGCCTTATCGCAATACAAAAACACCGACATCGAATCGGTCAGGGATATGGAGATAACAGAGCTGAAAAAGGAGAGCCGCATATACGATATCATGACGTTCAGCTGCCGGATAAAATGGACCTGTTCCGGTACAGACGGCACAAGTGAGGATACATACGACTACATCATAGGAGTAGACGTAAACGGCGGAGATCACAGACTTGTGTCCTTTGAACTAAAAGAAAACTAGAATTCCTACAAAAATAATAGGAAAATATTCATTTTATACCTGAAACGTAGTGCAATCTTCATTAAAATGGTATAATATAAATCCAGAGAAAATCACAAACTACATATTTTCATATATAAAT
>JAETSS010000109.1 GCA_021769545.1 Eubacterium sp. | reverse complement strand
CTCTGAAATACTTCATGCTCCTGAGCACCATATTGGCCGCCTCCGTGCCGATGGCACAGTCAGCTGAATCCCTTATAGCCATTGCCGTCTTTTCCATGAGAATCAGCGTATCCTCGGATGTCTTCGTGCCCAATGCAAGAATATCATCCATCAGATTCAACAGCTGTCCCAGTCCTATGCGGCAGGGAACGCATTTGCCGCAGGTCTGTGCATGACACAGCTTCAAGAAGGAAGCCGTCATATCGACAGGACATTGTCCCGGAGGACTTGCCGCTATCCTTCTTCCCAGATCCTTGTACAGACCTTCGACTACCACCTGGGATCTGTCCCGTACTTTCATTTTCAATCTGTTCATCCGTATCTCTCCTTACATAACATATTAGATATCAGGCTGTCGCCTTGTGCAATTATATTCAGACAGCTGTGATACCATCATCATAAACATAGTCCGTCGAAAAATTTTTACGCGGGCTGACCTTAGGCGCCCGCAAACCTTTTGTAAACCGTCTATCCCCCATAAAGCCTGAAAGCAATCTGAAAAAGCGGCTCCGGGAGTGTAACTAGTTACATGTCATTGTAAATACTTTATCACAATTTTCCGAATTTTTCAATATCTATGTTGAAATTTTTCTTTTAGCGATATATAATGGCTATGTTGTCATATAGAGCAAAGAAAAGGAGGTAGGTTATTATGAGAAAATTAACGGTTCTGCTGCTTTCGCTTGCTATGGTACTGACCTTCAGTTTCAGCGGCTGCGGCAGCAAAGAGCCCGTCGTAGACTCGACAGCTCCCGAGCAGTTCATACTCACGGGTGAGTACAGCGACGGAGTTATCAATTTCACGCAGATAAGCGACGATGCCGAAATCGTAATGTGGAATGCCGAAAAAGAAGCCTTTGAAGACTGTGACCTTTCTGAAGAAACAGTTGTAGGCAATTTCACCAGAGTATCCGAAAAGGATGAAGACGGTGTTGCTGCAAAGGTGGAGATCGTCCCTTATGAAGACAAATCAGAATACTGGGATGAAGACGCTGCATGGATAGACGGCGCAGGAACAGGATCCGATCCTGCAGTAGACGACGCAACAGGCAAGGCTGTTTTCGATGTCGAGTACAGGATCCCTATGGGTGAACGTATCCTTGCAGGTTTTAAACTTGGAGACTACAGCGGTACCACCGACTTCGCAAATCTTGATGCCAGCACATATTGGACCGATAACGACTATTACCATGCGACTTCCAGCGATACGCTGACCATGCTTACAGGCTATAAGACATATCTTCAGACCACAGGCTGGACCTGCGGACTTTCTTCCATCGCCACAGTACTTGAATGGTACGGTGTAAGAGACGGTCTCAATGATATGGATCTGGCTGCCCTCAGAGGTTCTGAGGATGCAGAGCATTTCGCAAGAGGCTCTGAGCTGAACGAAATGTCCAATGTATTCAATAAGCTTACAGAGCTGGGTATCACAGGCAAATGGGATATAGTATCATCCGATGATGAGGACAGCGCCCAACTGCTTCAGGATCCCGAATGGCTCCAGGTACAGCTTAAGGCCGGACACCCTGTCATCGTAGGCTGGAACTCCTACGGATGGCATTATCAGACCATCATCGGATACGATAACATGGGTACGGAAGACACCAATGATGATGTGCTTATCCTTATGGATCCTTACGACACCACAGACCACGACAATAACGGATATGCCGTTGAATCCTTCGAAAGACTGGTATACGGTGTCTGGACATCTCCGAATACGGGAGTAGCCGGCACTAAATTCATAACCGCTGCACCTGCAAAGGGCTGGTCTTATGAACCTGTAATGGGCGAAGGACTTACGGCTGATTATGATAATACGGGCGTTTTCACAGACGACAATAAGCTCTCCTACGGAAATACCGCAGAGGATATACAGAAATACTATCCTGATACGGAATATCTGGGAGACAACGGTCTTGCGGGAGCAGCTACCGGAGGATATGAACGCTCAGGCGATCACAACAATTCTCCGTACTACAAATTCTTCGACTTTTACAATATGGAAGATACCGATACGCTCAAGATCCTGACTCACTTCAAGACGCTGCAGCAGTCCACCGAATGGTCATGCGGTCTCGCATCCTCGGCTATGGTAATGAACTGGTTCGATATGCTTGAAGGCGAAACAGATGTCAGCCTTGCTTCCCACAGACAGGACGGAGATACGGGCGCTACCGTTCTCAGCGGTATGGAAGAGGTATTCACTTACATGAACGATACATACGATCAGGACTGGAAATGGTTCACAAATAAGGATCTGGACGATCCTGCCGGAGAAGAATCATATATCGGCGACTACTGCCTGCAGGCAGGGACCTCCGAGGACTGGTACGGTCTCATCCCTTATCTGCTGGAAAACGACATCCCTATCATGATAGGCTGGGATGAATGGGGCGGCCACTGGCAGGTCATCGTAGGTTATGACGATATGGGTACGCCGGATGCGACTCAGGATGATGTACTGATCCTCGCCGACCCGTATGACACTACAGACCACAATCAGGACGGATATGTCATCGAAAGCTTCGAACGTCTCGTATACGGCTGGTACACCAGCTATGATGAAGATAACGATCACAACGAATTCATCGTTGCATTCCCTGCAGAGGGTCACGAAGACATAATAAAAGCACTTGATCTGAAGTAGCTTACGATCAAATGGAAAAAACGGCTTGATACAGCCGTTTTTTCTTGTCTTCTCTATTCATCCGGGAGCTTCGGTAGCACGATGCCGTTTCTTCCCAGCTGCCTGTTCTTCATATTGTGTTCCTCGATGAGCCTGCTTATCTCCAGATCGGCCTGTTCCACCTCCGCCTTGAACTCATCGGCGGAAATCTTGAAGGCCCCGCCGCCCGTTATTATTATCTGCTCAAGCCTGTCCGAGGTAGCGACTCTGACGTGGTATTCCCCGCTTTTCTCATGGGCCGTCTTCTCTATATACATGTCTGCAGTTTCCGCTTCACGGGTATATATCACATCCACATTTTCATGCTTTTCGTAGTGACGCTCCCCGCCCTTGACCTTGTATGCGTCAAAGACGGTTATCACATGACACTTTCTGTAGCCCTGATAATTGGCAAGTATCTCTATCAACGCCTGTCTTGCCGAATCCATATTGATCTTAGCCAGAGCCTTGAGCTCGTCCCATGCGAATATGATATTGTATCCGTCTACCAGAAGATATTCTTCAAGCACCCTGGATGGCTTGATCTTTATCTTTTCCTTTTGGGAAAGTATCTCTCTCTTGGGTATAAAGGTCCGCTGCTTCGGCTTACCGTATGTCATCTCAAATATCCTGTCCAGCTCCTCATCCTCTTCTCTCGTTCCGCGATACACAGATGCCGAGCCGCCTGCAGGTCTTTGCATATCACGCTCCGGCCCACTGCTTCCCCGGGGGATGCAGCTCTCCATGTGGAGCTGTCCGTCTACATCATCCCATTTGACAGTAACGCCTGCTCCATGACTACAGAACACTGAATCTGCAGTATTTTCAAGATCGCTGTCAGGATCATATCCGATGTCTGCAATGACTCTTTCCTGATCGTGGCATGGTTCATAGCCGCACAGCGCACATGAAAGCTGACCTCTTCCTCTTGTATACGAAGCCACCTCAAGGGAATAGTCCTTCATTTCGGAAACCGGCGCCTTTCCGGACAAAACAGCCGTATCCCCCAGACTCTCGGGATCTCCCATAACGCCTCCCATTTTCTGTATATCCGACATGGCTCTGCCTATATTCTCGGCAGGCAGCTCAAGCCGGAACTCATACCACGGCTCCAGCAGCACCGATTCCGCCTTCCTCAGGCCCTGCCGCAGCGCACGGTATGTAGCCTGTCTGAAATCTCCGCCCTCAGTATGCTTGAGATGCGCCTTTCCCGTAAGGATGGTTATCCTCATATCGGTAATGGGAGAGCCCGTCAGGACTCCTATATGCTCCTTTTCCTCAAGGTGTGTGATTATAAGTCGCTGCCAGTTTCGGTCCAGGATATCCTCGCTGCATGATGATGCAAAGGTCAGTCCGCTTCCTCGCTCGGCAGGCTCCAGCAAAAGATGCACCTCCGCGTAATGGCGCAGCGGCTCGAAATGGCCCGCTCCCACCACCGGCGATGCTATAGTCTCCTTATATGTGATGGCCCCCTGACCGAACTCCACGTCAAAGCCGAAGCGCTGTGATATGATGTTCTTCAATATCTCTATCTGCACCTCTCCCATGAGCTGCATCTGTATCTCCTGAAGCTGCTCGTTCCATATCACATGGAGCTGGGGATCCTCTTCCTCCAAAAGCCGCAGCTTTATGAGAGCCTCATGTATATCCTGATCGGGAGAAAGCTCTACTCTATAAAGCAGTACCGATTCAAGCACCGGCTCCTGCGCCGCCGACTCGAAGCCTATCCCCTGCCCGGCGTATGAGCCCTTAAGCCCAGTCACCGCACATATATCACCTGCCCGCACCTTGTCCTCTGTCCTGTACTTTGCACCTGAATATATTCGTATCTGCTCTATCTTCTCATCGCCTACAAGATCCTTGGTATGCAAAGCGCCGCCTGTCACCTTCATGTGGGTGAGCCTGTTTCCCCGGTCGTCTCTCGTTATCTTGTATACCCTTGCCCCCAGTTCATCGGGATATTTTTTCTCATTGCAAAATCTGCACAGACAGTCAAGAAGTCCGTCTATGCCTTCAAGCTTCAGCGCTGAACCGAAGCAACACGGAAACACCTTCCTGTCTGCGATACCCCTGCCTATTGCCGCATCCTCAATATCTCCCGAAGCTATGAACTCTTCGAGGAGTTCTTCATCACACATTGCGATCTGCTCAAGGAAGCTATCGTCTCTTTTCGCGGAAAAGTCTATGCATCCCTGATCCAGGCTTTTTCTTAGTTCTTCCAGTATCTCGCTGCCGTCCACTCCGTTAAGGTCCATCTTGTTGACGAAGATGAAGACAGGTACACGGTATTTCTTCAAAAGCTTCCAGATGGTGGACGTATGTCCCTGAACGCCGTCCTTGCCGCTTATCACCAGTATGGCGTAATCCAGCACCTGCAGCGTTCGCTCCGTTTCCGCGGAAAAGTCCACATGTCCCGGTGTGTACAGGAGCATCATCCTCATGTCCCCGTATACAAGCTCTGCCTGCTTTGAAAATATCGTTATGCCACGCGCCTTTTCCTGCTGGTCCGTGTCCAGAAACGTATCCTGATGGTCCACCCTTCCCAGCTTTCTTATGGCTCCGGTTTTATACAGCAGCGCCTCCGATAAAGTTGTTTTTCCAGCATCCACGTGGGCCAGGATGCCTATGCATA
>JAETSS010000108.1 GCA_021769545.1 Eubacterium sp. | reverse complement strand
TAAAGTGCCAGTACGGGTTGATCACTGCCGTCACGTTATGATCCACCATGCGTGTATGGTCAGCAGGATCCACTACCTGAAGATGCGTCAGCACAGGACGTCGCTCCCACAACGGATTCTCTGATGTGATACTGTCAAGGGCATCGAGAGCCATCGCTATTGCTGCGTCACCGATGACATGGCAGTGTATATCCATACCCATTGCGTCTACCTTCCGGCAGAACTCGTTGAGCGTATCCTTATCCCATATAGGATCACCGCAATATTCGCTTTCGCCGTCATAAGGCTCCTTGAGATAACCGGTCTTGCCTTCGATGACGCCGTCTATAAACAGCTTCATCTGGTCTCTGGCACACATGTGGGAGTTTGCTTTGCTGCGGATATCGTCATATCTGTCGATATGCTTGTAAGGATCGCTTTCAGAGCTTTTGAAAGCTCCTCTTATCTTGCATATGAGCTCATCAGCCTCGTTCATTTCCATGAGTGCGTTTATGCTTTCCTCATCGGGATCGAGCACAGGATCCAGCATCGACGTAATGCCGTACTGAGCCAGATGCTTCTGCACCCACGCTATGGCCTCCTTGTAGTTTTCCTTTGAAAATACAGGCTTTATGGAATCCACGAGAGCGATGGCCGCAAACTCTCTCAGCGTTCCCTTGGGATCTCCGTTTTCGTCCTTTTCTATGATGTTTCCGGCAGGGACCTTAGTATCTCTCGTGATGCCACACATTTCCATGGCCTTGGTGTTTATCCACAGAGAATGCTTGTCATGGGACCACATCATCACAGGCTTATCAGGGCATATGCCGTCCAGAAGCTTGCGGGACGGTCCCGTCTTTTCAAACATAGGGTTTTCCCAGCCAACTCCTTCATATACAGGCAGATCGGGATGATCGTCGATGAACTTCTTGATCTTTTCAAGATATGCATCTACACTTTCCTCACCGAACAGACCAACCTTGAACACCGCATCGACCGCCGCCCATGTAACGTGAGCATGAGCTTCGATGAATCCCGGAAGCACAGTCTTTCCGTTGAGATCTATCACCTTGTCGGCCTCGATAGCCTCAGCCTCTTCATTGCTGCCGACAAATGTGAATTTATTGCCCTTTACGGCGCAAGCCTCTACGCATCTGTCGTCTCCGTCTATGGTATATATCTTTCCGTTCTTGTATAAAATATCATTTTGCATTGGTATGCCTGACATTTCTTCACCTCCTGCTATCTATATATCCATTTGCTTTATCTGTATTTCTTGTTAAGTACGTGTGCAAAACCTTCCGTATTGTATTCTCTTCCGGCACGCTTGTTTTCAAGCTGTACATAGAGCTTGTCGTATACATTCTTCTTCAAAGGATAGAATATGATCACGATTCCGCTGAGGAGGAAGAATACTCCGGCAGCTCCGCATGTCATTGTCTGGATAGCATCCAGTACGTGCTGAGGATTAGCGGCTCCCAGTGTCTCATCATAGCCTACTCTCGCCAGTACGTTTCCTATTATGGATGCAGCTATGGCATATCCGCCCTTCTGGCAGAACAGATAGAATGACATCATCGTACCTTCTCTTCTCTTTCCGGACTGGAATTCATCTATTTCTATAGCATCGTACATAAGCGGTGTGTTCATGGACCAGTAAGCGGATGAACCTATAACATAGAATGTACAGAAAACACATGCTATGGCCATGGAATTGACATCTACGAAATTAAATGCGATCATTACTATTCCGCAGAACACTACCAAAACGATATAGACCTTAGCCTTGTCGAATTTTTCAATAACCTTCATCAATATTGCAATAACTATGATTCCTCCGAATGAGATGATCATCGTGCACATGCTCATCTGCATTTCCGTCAATGCCACTACATACAGGAAGAAGTAAGCCATTGTAGTAAGGAACAGGCAGTAGCCTACTCTGAACAGCAGTGATGAAAGGATCATCAGCAGATACGGCTTTATCTGGATTATTGCAACTATGTCCTGGAAGAAGTTTGTCTTCGACTTAGGTTCCTCGCTGACCTCGTCAAAGTCGATCTCGATATTCTTGGTTGACAGGAATACGACTATCAGAGTTGCCACGCAGAGACCGCCTTCTATCCATGCCGTGTAATGCCAGGCAGCATAATCATCAAAGCCCGCATTTTTGAAGAAGGATACGAACATGGTAGGCGCAACTGTGGAGAAGAAAACTCCCACATACTGAACGATCTGTCCCAGCATTCTGATCTTGGTTCTTTCCTCGTTATCCATAGTTATGGATGCGCCCATAGAATAGTAAGGAATGCTGAAGCATGTATATGCCAGCCAGAAAAGTAACGTCATACACAGGAAATATACGTTTGCCGCAGTCTGTGATAAGCCGTCTATCTTCGTAAAGAGTAACAGATATGAAACAAATAAAGGTATGATTGCAATAAGCAGCCATGTTCTCTTTCTACCGAATCTGGTTTTCGTTCTATCCGACAGGTTTCCTATGATAGGGTCTGTTATCATATCCCACAGAACTCCTATGGTGAGTATAGAGCCTGCCCAAATCGGATTTACTCCCGCAAAATCCGTAAGGAAGAACAGCAGGAATGCAGCCACAAAGTCATATGCCAGCGTATCGGTAGCACCGCCGACACTGTAACCGATCTTCTTTCCAAATGATATTTTTGGGGTACTTTGTAATTTATCCATGATACACCTCCTTATAATAGTAACTTGTTATCATTACAATTATTCTACAAAATTTTGCAGCGATTTGATATGTCTTAATTGTTATTTTTTTCGAAGTTTTCTGATTTTTCTTTCATGTTTTCGTCTTTATTGTGCTTCAAATAGCAACTAAGACACTTTTTTTGTATTTTTGAAACAAAAAATCTGCCCCTTCGGGCAGACTTTTTTTAATTGTATGGAAAATTTTATTCGCTGTGCTTAAAGTTCTTCAAGCAGTTCCTCCATGGTCTTTTTCACTATCGGATGTCTCACATAAGGCGCTATCTGCACCATTGGCCTAAGCACGAAATCCCTCATATGCAGCTCCTTGTGAGGGATCACCAGATCCGGCATATCCATCACCATATCATCGTAAAGCAGTATATCAAGATCGAGAGTACGCGGCCCCCAGTGCACGGTACGCTCACGCTGCGCTTCGTTTTCTATATGATGTAGCCTGTCCAGGAGAGCAGTGGGTGAAAGCAATGTCTTCAATTCAAGTGCGCTGTTGAGAAAATCGTCCTGCTCCACTCCGCCATAGGGTTCCGTCTCTATATAGTCGGCGATCTTCACGACACGGCAGTCCTCCGATGACGAAAGGCGCGCTACCGCCATGTCGAGAAAGCCTTTTCGATCGCCCATGTTGGAGCCCAGTGCTATGTAAACAGTATGCCAGCTACGGGATATCTCCACGGACACGCTTTCCAGCGGAAGCCCGATAGGCGCCCACGGCTTTTTTATCTCTATATCCACCTGCTGCAGCTTTTCGTATTTTAAAAGCAGCTCCTTAGCGATATTTTCGGCCAGACTTTCCAGCAGCTTATAGGTCCTGCCTGTCACAAGTTCCTTTATGAAATGGCAGACCTCTCCGTAGTTGACCGAGTCCTCCAGAGCGTCGCTGCACCCCGCTTCATACGTGGATGTATACAGCACCGCCGATACGATGAATTTCTGGCCCAGCACGTTTTCCTCGGCATATACTCCGTGATTTGCAAACAGCTCAAGATTTCTTATTTTTATCTTATCCATTTTGACCTCTGTATTCCTCTGTTTTATCTTGATATTATAGCCTCCGTCATCTGAATGATGCGTTTGTTTTCTCTGATATCGTGTACCCGCACGAATGAACAGCCTCTCATGACTCCTATCACCGTAGTGGCAAGAGTCCCTTCAAGCCGCTGGTCTACAGGAAGATCGAGAGTCAGCCCTATCATGGACTTCCTCGATGTACCCAGCAGAACGGGATATCCCAGTCTGCATAACACATCCACATGGTTTGTTATCTCAAGGTTATGCTCGAGGGTCTTGCCGAAGCCGACGCCGGGGTCCAGGATGATCTTATCGTCGGATACACCTGCAGCCCTTGCAAGATTTACGCTTTCCTCCATGTCACAGACCACGTCTTCCAGAAAGTTTCCGTACTCCGCGCTTTTCCTGTTGTGCATGAGACAGCACGCCGCACCGTATTCCGCGGTGACCTTTGCGATCTTGTCATCGTGCTTGAAGCCCCATATATCGTTTATCATATCCGCTCCTGCCGCAAGCCCTGCCTCCGCTACATTTCCCTTGTACGTGTCAAGGGATACGGGTATATCGAAGTTCCTTTTCACAGCTTCTATGACAGGCGTCACTCTTGCGATCTCCTCCCGGTCGGTTATCACATGATGACCCGGTCTCGTGGACTCGCCCCCTATATCTATGATATCGGCTCCGTCCTCTATCATCCGCTCCGCATGCAAAAGGGCAGAATCCATATCATTGAACCTGCCGCCGTCGGAAAATGAATCCGGCGTTACGTTGAGTATCCCCATTATATAGCATTTATTATCCGTATCAAAATCTCTGTTTCCTATTATCATATTTACCCCTTTTCATATCGAAATCACATGATTCTTCTTTTCGTCGCTCCACTTGCATTCGTCCGCCGCACTGCAGGCAAAACAGCAGCGTGACTGTTTATCGGCTCTGTATAGATAATCCGCCAGCTTTTCGCCGCACATATCCTTGTTTCTGTGTCCGGCTATAGCGTCTTTTATCATCCCTATATCTCCTGCTGCAAAGCCGCAGTCCGTCAATATCTCTTCTGCCAGCTCCGCTCCCGCCGCGTCATGAGGCGTTCCGCAGGTGAGTTCCTCATATCTTCCTATATCATGAAGCAGCGCTGCAGCATAAACGATTTCCTCAGGCAGCCCGCCGCCGTCCTCGAGATCATATATCCTGATTATCCTGGCCACATCCAGAAAATGCTGCAGATCGTGTCTGCAGAATCTCCTGTCCTTCTCAGCTTCCTGTATTCCGTTAAAATTTCGCCTGTAAACAGGATGTTCGAAAATCCTCTGGATCCTTTCCATTGTCCTTTACCCCTGCTTTATCATCTGTAAAAATGTCTGCTGCAGCATATGATCCTCTGCAAAGGCTCCCCTCACCACAGTGGTGACGGTTTTCGTTCCCGGCTTCTGGACGCCTCTCATGGACATGCACATATGCTCCGCCTCTATAAGCACCATGACTCCCGCAGGCTCCAGATATTTCTCAAGTGCATCGGCTATCTGAGCAGTCATATTCTCCTGTATCTGCGGCCTTCTAGCGAATACCTCCACCGTTCTTGCCAGCTTGCTGAGACCTGCCACCTTTCCGCC
>JAETSS010000107.1 GCA_021769545.1 Eubacterium sp. | reverse complement strand
TATGCATTCATCTACAGCCTGCATGGACTCTTCCCTCGGAGGGTCCATCATGGATATGAGTCCAAGGAAGATCAGACCCTTTTCATCGCCGATTCCCGGTTCAAAATCCTCCCGGATCTCCTTATATGCAAAGGCCAGAACCCTGAGGCCGTCCCGCGAAAAGCTTTCATTACAGCCTTCTATATGGTATATGTCCTTATCCGTGATGCTTCTCACGCCCTCCGATGTCTTTATCCTGTCGGTCCTGCCCAGCAGTACGTCCACTGCCCCCTTGGTAATCATAAGACAGCCGCCGCCCGCCATTTTATTGCATGTGGACATCAGCTTCCTGTCGCTGTCGAATGGTATCTCACCGAATCTCGGATTTTCCTTTCTTATCTCTTCAAAGGATACCCCCAGCTTTATACCCATATTTACAAGAGCCGTCTCCGTAGGATCGCCTATTTCCCTGCCGCTGTCGACGGAGGAATCGTTGCACAATATGCTGGCAGTCAGAAGCTGCATTTGCCCTTCATCGGAGACCGATATATCGCCTGCTTGCACTCTGCTCTCATGTACGTAATAGTCTTCAACCGTCATCTTATTCTGAGTCAGTGTACCCGTCTTATCGGAGCAGATGACCGAAACGCTCCCAAGACCTTCCACCGCCTGCAGTTTCCTTATTATGGCATGCTCCTTAGCCATTTTCTGAGTACCGAAGGACAGGACTATGGTCACGATGGAGCTCAGCGCTTCCGGTATCGCCGCCACCGCCAGAGCCACGGCAAACAGGAAGGCGTCTCCCATCGGCTGACCTCTGAAAACGCTGATACCGAACAGTATGCCGCAGAATATCAGTATCAGTATGGAAAGCTTCTTGCCGAAGTTGTCGAGATTTACCTGCAGCGGAGTCTTCTTCTCCGAGGTGTTCTTCAGCAGTGAAGCGATCTTGCCTACCTCCGTCTCCATACCTATGGAAGTCACGATAAATTCTCCCCTGCCGTATGTGACGAAGCTTCCCGAATAGACCATGTTCAGTCTGTCTCCCAACGGCACGTCCTTTTCTATGACGGCCATATCCTTCTCGACTCCGAGACTTTCACCGGTAAGGGCGCTTTCATCTATCTTCATTCCCGCATTGTCCGTTATCCTGCCATCGGCGGGAACGAAATCTCCCGCTTCAAGACTGACGATATCTCCGACAGTGATCTCGGATGCAGGTATTTTGACGAACCTTCCGCCTCGCATCACCTTCGCTTCCGGAGCGGACATTTTCTTGAGACTGTCAAGGGACTGCTCCGCCTTAAGTGTCTGCACCGTACCGAGGACAGCATTGATGGTGATTACTACAAGGATTACCACGGCGCTTTCCAGATCGCCCAGCACTCCTGAGATCACCGCCGCAACGATCAGTATCATAACGAGGAAATCCCTGAACTGCTCAATAAAAATGCGAAGCGTCGATTTTCGCTTGCCTTCGATAAGCTCGTTGGGACCGTATTTCTCCCTGTTTTCACTGATCTGCTCCTCGCTCAGCGGTTCGGTGCCGCCGTTGAGCTTCACCATGACCTCTTGTGCCGTCATTTTATAAAAGTCTTTCATATTCCGCTCCTTCCGAATAATATTATGCCCGGTTCCGATATATTTTAATTTGCCGCCGTCGGATTCCAAAATTCAATGGTTCACAAGCACCTATATTTGGAATTCCGATCCTTCGCCTATAAAAAAAGAGACCTTTACTGCATTACTAAAAATGCAATAAAAGTCTCGCAATTTCAGTACGCACCGGATGATTTCTGATATTCATCGCGTTGACGATAGCGTAAACACTTTGTGTCTGCTACTCCCCTTTATTTTTTTATATATTACCGTAATCTTCCTGTGATGTCAACAGGCAAATTACGAGGTTTCTCCCGTTTTTTCTCAGTGACTAGAATTCCCATTCCTTTTCCCTGAATCCTACAAGCACTCTGTCGCCGTCTATCAGTATAGGTCGCTTCACCAGCATCCCGTCTGTGGCCAGCAGCTCGATCTTCTCTTCATCGCTCATTTCAGGCAGCTTGTCCTTGAGTCCCAGCTCTCTGTATTTCATACCGCTTGTGTTGAAAAACTTCTTTACCGGATATCCGCTCATTTCTATCCATTTTTTCAGTTCCTCTGCGGTAGGATTGTTTTCCACTATATGTCTTTCCTCAAGTTCAAGACCTTTTTCCTGCAAATACTTTTTGGCCTTTTTGCATGTCGTGCATTTTGGGTATTCTATAAAAAGCATATTTCCCTCCTTGATATACATCGATGTACATACATTCATTAGATACAACGGTAAAAAGCGGTATCATATGCGATACCGCTTTCTAAATTCGTTTTTTGATTCCGCTCTGATGAGCCGCATACTGAACTAGATTTCAGAAGCAACAACTTCCTTGCCATTGTAATAGTTACAGTTAGGGCAAACTCTATGCGGAAGCTTTGGCTCGTGGCACTGCGGACAAATTGAAAGTCCCGGTGCTTTCATCTTCATGTTCGGAGATCTTCTCTTATCTCTTCTTGCCTTTGAAGTTTTTCTCTTAGGTACTGCCATGTTTTACACCTCCTTCTGTGCCGGTTATGTGTATGATATGTTCGTTGAACTAAATATCGATTAAATAATTCGCAACTTCTAAAGTATACCTTTCATCGGTATATCTTGTCAACTATTATTTTACCTGTTTACTGTAAAAAGCCGATATTTTGCCAAATTATTTTGAAGTAACGATATCGTAAGTATCTCTTGCAATCATCAGCTCTTCGTTTGTAGGGATCAGGATGATCTTAACTCTTGAGTCATCTCTCGAGATGATAGTTTCCTTACCTCTTACCTTGTTCTTTACTACGTCAAGCTTGATTCCCAGATTTCCTAAATCGTTGCAGATGATGTCTCTCATGCCTATGTCGTTTTCACCTACGCCTGCAGTGAATACGATGGCATCTACGCCGTTCATTTCAGCTATATAAGCTCCGATGTAGAATCTTACTCTGTGAGCGAACACCTTGAGAGCCAGCATTGCTCTTTCGTTTCCGTCCTCAGCAGCAGCTTCCAGATCTCTGAAATCGCTGGAAACGCCTGAAATACCCAGTACGCCTGACTTCTTGTTGAGGATCTCGTTGGCAACACCCTGGTCGAGATGTTCCTTTTCTCTGATGAATGTTACGATAGCAGGGTCGATATCGCCGCTCCTTGTTCCCATTACGAGACCTTCAAGCGGAGTGAATCCCATGGAAGTATCGATACACTTACCTCTCTTGATAGCCGATACGGAAGCTCCGTTGCCCAGATGGCATGTGATGAGCTTAAGATCGTCGATGTTTACGTTGAGTATATCGGCAGCTCTCTCTGCTACATACTTATGGCTTGTTCCGTGGAAACCGTATCTTCTTACTCCGTACTTTTCATAGTATTCATATGGAAGTGCGTAAATATATGATTCAGGAGGCATCGTCTGATGAAATGCAGTATCGAATACGCCTACCATCGGTGTGTCCGGCATAAGTTCCTTGCATGCCGCGATACCGAGAAGATTTGGCGGATTGTGAAGAGGTGCAAGATCGATACAATCTTCCAGAGCCTTTACGACTTCATCCGTAATGAGAACGGAATGCGCGAACTTTTCACCGGCATGTACTACACGATGTCCTACAGCTCCGATCTCGCTCATATCCTCAACAACGCCGTGATTCTTATCCTGAATAGCCATCAGAACGTGTGAAATAGCATCCTTGTGGTCATCCATAGGAACGATCAGCTGGAATTTCTCCATACCTATTTTCTCGTGAGTTATCACAGATCCTTCCATTCCAATTCTTTCAACTAAGCCCTTGCAGAGAAGAACTTCGTTAGTCATATCCAGAACCTGATATTTCAGTGAAGAACTACCACAGTTAATTACTAAAACTTTCATTTACAATTCCTCCATCTAATTTTATTATTAATTAACTATGTTATTATACCCTTTCAACTCATGTGATTCAATACCTTTGAACATTTTCAGAATTTTCCAAAATCATATTTGAGACATTTCTGTCATTTATTACCTCATATACGGTCTGACTACATTGTCGGAAAACTCATACAGGCTGCGGTCCATGATGATGTTGTACATATCCGACGCCAGCACATCGTATTTGAGTGTCTCCCACACCGCCTCGCAGATGTCGTTTTCCTTATTGATATTGTTTATGATTGGTATCGCTGCCAGCTCCTGCTTCTTTAAGAGCCTCAAAAGCTCACGGCCTCTTTTTCCTGCTGCCAGCACGCGTCCGTATATCCTTCCCGCGGGGTCATATTCCTTGAGACCCATCAGCACATAGACGATCAGTCTTCGCACCGCCGCCTGAGTATATCGTCTTGAGACCATGGCGTCGATGAATTCCTCCATGGAGCCAGCCGATATGATCTCCTTCTTGAATTTGTTTTCCAGACCCTCGCCCATGCAGTATATCATGGAAAGCTCACTGCTGCTGTTTTTTACCAGCTCGCTCTTAAGCAGCATAAAGGCACGCTCTCCGGCTTCTTTAAGGTCTCCCGCGGCCGCGGCCGCTTCCGCTGCATCCCGCGGCATGTACCTTTCCAGATCATTTGCCGTTGTCTGCGGCTTTTCAAGCATGCTTCTTATGGCGGATGCTCCTGCAAAGCCCGACGCTTCGTCAAAGTCGCGGTAGCCCGATCCGTAACGCTTCACGGTATGAGGCTCTATGATATGCCCCCGTTTTTTCCAGTATGCAATACGTTTCAGATATTCTACCGCGAGGATGTTGTTGGGCTCCGTAAGTATCGAGGCTCTTTCCTTTCCCAGAACGCGCTCTACGGCCAGCTGGGAGGCCTTCACATATGAATAGCCTTCCTTCATCTGTCTGCGCCTTATCATGTTTATGGCTCCCGAGCCCGCGGTCATTTCCTCCACCAGACTTTTAAGCGTCTCTATCTCCCCGCTTTCGCTGCCAAAGGCTATGTCGGTGACACCTAGGCCTTTCAGTATATCCACCGCTCCAGAGGCAAAAATCTCGCCTCTGGCGCACGCAAATACGAAGGGCAGTTCAATGACAAGGTCTACTCCGTTTTCCACGGCTATGCGGCTTCTGGTCCATTTATCCAGTATCGCCATATCGCCGCGCTGGGTGAAATTGCCGCTCATGACCGCGATGGAATAGTCCGCGCCTGTCTGCTCCATGGAGCTTTCAAGATGGTATTTATGTCCGTTATGGAACGGATTGTATTCTGCTGTTATGCCTAATATTTTCATGGGTCAATGATATCACAAAAGCGTAGATAATAAAACCGTGCTTCCGGTATTTTTATATCTCTGTAAGTCCTTCTATCTCGCTGATGCCAAGCC
>JAETSS010000106.1 GCA_021769545.1 Eubacterium sp. | reverse complement strand
AGTTGTTAAGAATGGCAGGATATTTGATGGCGGCAAAGCGCTTGGAAATACCGCAGCGGCGGTTAAAGACGGAAAGTTTATCTTTATTGGCGGCGATGAGGACATCCGGGAATACATAGCGGAGGATACGAAGGTACTGGATGCTGAGGGAAACAGTATACTCCCGGGCTTCGTAGACGCGCATCTGCATGCCACCATGTGCACGGAGCTTTCCGCAACAAAGCTTATTTACGGAATAGACCGCAATGAAAGCGAAAGCCGCAGAGCGTATATCGAAAGGATCATGGCGCCTATCAGGGAGTATGCGGAGGAAAATCCGGAGCTTCCCATCGTAAGGTCCACAGGATGGACGCCTGCCGCTTTCCAGCTGGATGCGGAAGGGACTCCTACCTGCTATGAGGTCGATGAGCTGGTATGCGCGGACAGGCCTGTGATGCTGAGATCCTTCGACCATCACAGCGTACTCGTCAACTCCAAAGCTCTTGAGATGGCGGGAATAGACAAGGACACACCGACTCCGAGAAACGGAGTGATGAGCAGAGACGCGGAAGGCAACCCTACAGGACTGTTTCAGGAGCTGTCAGCTATCTGCATGCTCATAGATAAGCTTCCGCTGATAGATTTTTCCGTGGAAGAATACAAAAAAGGCATATTGGATTTCCAGAGGGATCAGGCATTCACCCACGGTATAATGGGGATTTTTGATGCATATGCCACGGAAAACGCACTGCTGGCTTATAAAGAGCTGGCGGAGTCGGGCGAACTCAAGATAAGAGTCAGCACCGCGCTTTTGGCGGATCTCTCAAAGCCGTTTTCGCAGTTTGAGCAGATGATAGCTGATAAAGGAAAATATAATGTAGGCGATGATTTCAAGATAGAAACGGTCAAATTCTTCTGTGACGGAGGCGGCTTCACATTCTATATGAACGAGCCTTTCGAGCCGCAGGTGCTGAAGGACATGGGCTATCCTGCTGATTACAGAGGATTCCCGCAGTGGACCGAGGAGGAAATGAAGGAGGCGTTTCTGATGCTGGCCAGGAGCGGATATCAGATACACGTCCACGCCATGGGAGACGCTGCCGTAAAGCAGACGCTCAATGCTTTCGAATATATCGAAGAGAACGGCGTGAAAGGCAGAAGAAATTCCATAGCACATATCATGAACATCGACGACGAGGATATCGAAAGGATGGCGAGACTCAATGTCGTAGGCTCGATCCAGCCGACATGGCCGATCATCGATTATTTTTCCACCACTTTCGTACAGCCGCTGCTTGGCAGAAAGAGGATGTACGAACAGTATCCTATAGGCAGGATGAAAAAAGCCGGAGCCGTGATGGCTTCCGGAACGGATTTCCCTATTACAGTGGAGATTGACCCTCTCAAGGGCATACAGGTGGGAGTAACGAGGACATCCCCGAAGGAATCTCCGTATTATGAGGAATACAAAGGTATAATATCAGGTCCCGAGGATGATCCTACAGCAGATCTCATGTCCCTTGATGATATGATCGAAAGCTATACACTTTCGGGAGCGTATCAGATGTTTACGGAAGACGTTACGGGAACCATCGAGGTCGGAAAATCTGCGGACTTCGTGATACTTGACAGCGTGATCGAGGATACAGATCCGATGGATATAGGAGAAATAAAGGTAGATAGATTTGTGCTCAAAGGAGAGCAGGTGAAATAGCCGGGGCGGAAAGTATAGCTCCTATGCTCATAATATGTTTTTTTCAACGGTGGTGCTGATTATCGCGGCATTGCCGTTGAAATTTTTTTGAACGCTTCAACGGTAATATCGGTTATTAATATATTACCGTTGAATTTGAATTTTGCTGCTTCACCGGTGAATCGGGTGAAATACATTTTGCCGATGAAATATTTGAAAAAAATGCAGCCTTATTTTTGTTGTAAGGATTTTGCTTCAACGTCATGCATAGGGTATGGCTGTTTCCCGGTGAAATGTTTTAAGAAATTTCACCGGCAAGAGGACTCTTTATTGATTATCGGAGAAAGTAAAATGATGAGGTTCACCGGTAGGCATGATGAAAATGATATACCGTTGAAATGGAAAGAACGCTTTCCGCGAGAGACGCTGAATCCGGCAATAATCGCTGAAAGAGAGCTGATTGTTTCCGCGATGTGGCTTAGATTTGTCAAGTGCCGCTGAAAGGGGTTAGGGTTATTTCAGCGGCAGTCCCCTAATCCGGTAATCATCGCTGAAAGATCAAAAACAATTTCAGCGGCATATACATCAATATGGCATAGCCGCTGAAAACACATTTTCTTATTTGAATTTCTTAAGAAGTATCCTGAGCGAATTGAGTATGCAGAGCATAGCCACGCCTGTGTCTGCGAAAATGGCAGCCCAGATATTTGCAAATCCCAGAAGACCCATAACCAGAACGACCATCTTTACAGCCAGTGCGAATACTATGTTCTGATAGGATATGGTACCAGTAGACTTCGCGATATTTATGGACTGAGGGATAGCCTCAAGTGAGGAATTCATGAATACCACGTCAGCGGCTTCGATGGCGGCATCTGCTCCGCTTCCCATTGCGGCGCCTACATCTGCGCCTGCCAGTACGGGAGCATCGTTTATACCGTCGCCTACGAACATTACCGAGCCGGTTTCCTCGCGAAGCTCTTTTAATATTGTCAGCTTATCTTCCGGCATGAGTTGTGCGTAGACTCTGTCGATACCTGCAAGACCGGCGACAGCCTTTGCGCTTGCTGCATTGTCTCCCGTCAGCATGACAGGAAGCAGTCCTTTGGCTTTGATGGATGAAATGGCGCCTATTGCATTGTCCTTGAGGGTATCGGATATGGTTATGCTTCCGATGAATTTGCCGTCAAGGGCCAGCAGTACATGCGTGCCTGTACCGGATACAGCCTGCTCGCTTACGGAAACGCCGTATTTTTCCAGAAGCTTTTTATTTCCGCAAAGGACGGTCCAGCCGGTAAGTGAGGCTTTTACGCCGAGTCCGGAAAGTTCCTCTATTTTATCTGCATGGTCGATACTGATGCTACGTTTAGCTGCCTCGTCCATGATGCTTTTGGCGATAGGATGCGTGGAGGCGGCTTCACACGCGGCGGCAATGGCAAGGACGTCGTTTTCGCTGATGCCGTCTGCCGTGATGATCTCCTGTACGACGAAGTTTCCTTTTGTGATGGTTCCTGTCTTATCCATGACTACAGCTTTTACCTTTTTCAGGGCCTCTATGGAAAGTCCGCCCTTGAACAGTATGCCCAGCTTTGAGCCTGCGCCGATGCCTGAGAAGAAGGCAAGAGGTACGCTTATCACCAGAGCGCAAGGGCAGCTTATTACCAGGAAGGTGATGGCCGTTTCTATCCAAAAACCCCAGTTGCCGGAAACTATCGATGGGATGATGGCTACCAGCAGAGCCAGTAAAACGACTATCGGTGTGTATATCTTGGCGAATTTCGTAATGAACTTGTCGATCTGAGGCTTTCCGGCCGCTGCGTTTTCGACGGAGTCCAGTATGCGTGTAACCATGGATTCCGAAAGAGGCTTCGTCACTCTGATCTTTATCAGACCCTGTTCATTGACACAGCCTGATATAACTTCCGTTCCCGGGTGAGCGGAAACGGGAACAGGTTCGCCTGTAACAGGGGATGTGTCGATGCGGCTTTCACCTTCGGTGATGATCCCGTCAAGAGGGATCCTGTCTCCCGGACGAACAAGCAGGATATCGCCGATGTTGGCTTTTTCGGCAGGCACTACGTGGGAGTGGTCGTCGTGGACGAGATTTACCGTTTCAGGACGCATATCCACTGCATCCATGATCTGAGCGCGGCTCTTTTCAACGGCTATATGCTCGAAAAGCTCGCCTACGCTGTAGAACAGCATCACTCCTACACCTTCGGCAAATTCGCCGATGCAAAAGGCCGCTATAGTAGCTACCGCCATCAGGAAATTCTCATCAAAGATCTGACCTTTTGAGATGTTTTTGGCGGATGTCCAGAGAACCTTCCAGCCCAGCACGATGTATGCGACGATGAATATGCCGAATACTGCCTGAACAGGCAACAGCTCTGCGTGGTGTATCACCATTCCTGCGGCGAATAATACAGCCCCGATGATTATGGACAGTATATCTTTTATATTTTGTTTGAAAACCCCTTTTTGTTCATGCTTCGCAGGTGCTTTTAGCTGGCTTTTTTCTTCGAGGTATACCTGATCCTCGATGGCTTGGCAGATTTTTTCGAGCTGCGGCTTTAAGGCGCGGGGATCGTCGGCGGCGACCCTGAGCTGTTTTGTTGCAAAGGTCAGGGATGCGGCCTGTACCTGAGGAAGGCTCTGTATTTTGCGTTCCATCTTTGCAGCGCAGTTGGCGCAGCCAAGGTTTTGAACGATGTATGTTATCTGGTTGGAGCCTGCGATGTTGTCGAAGCCGTGGTTGTGATCTTCGTGATGCTCGTGATCACAACCGCAGTCGCAGTCATCGTCGTGATGATGGTGTTCGTGGTCGTGATCTTCATGATGCTCATGATGGTGTCCGCCGTGGTCGTGATTGCCATGGTGTCCATGCTCGTGCTCACAACCGCAGCCGCAGTCATCGTCGTGATGATGGTGTTCGTGGTCGTGATCGCAGTGTCCGTCATGATGCTCATGTTTATCATGCTCATCGAATTGTCGTCTATCTAATCCTTTACTCATTGATATGTTCCAGCGCAACGTCCAATATCTCCTTCACATGATCGTCTGCCAGAGAATAGTAGGCGTGCTTTCCTTTCTTTTGAAATTTAACTAAATTGTTGTCCCTGAGGACCTTCAACTGGTGAGAGATAGCTGACTTTGTCATATCCAGCAACACGGCCAGATCGCATACGCACATCTCGTGACAGTTGAGAGCAGCCATTATTTTGATGCGGGTGCTGTCGCCGAATACCTTAAAAAGCTTACACATATAGTTTAGGCTTTCCGATGGAACGATCTCGTTCCGTACGTGCTCAAGAACGTCTTCATGTATTGCAGCGCAGTCGCATGTAACTTCATTTTTTCCCATATTTATATCGCCTCCCGTTTTAAAAGCTTCATTCGCAACAGTTGCGTGTATATTCAACTGAATTATGGCTTTATTATAGTTGAACGTACACGCAACTGTCAATAGTAAAAATGAAAAAAATAAAAAAAGTGTGCAAGACGGAATCAAAGATTCCTTTGCACATATGTCGCCAACTTCGGGGCGACGCTTCGCAATGTGCTTTTTTTGAAACTGCATTATAAAAAAAGTGTGCAAGACGGAATCAAAGATGACTTTGCACTCGCCGCCCGCTTCGGGGAGACGCTGTGCAAGGTACTTTTCTTGAAATTACATTATACAAAAAGTTTGACGAACCGCCAAACATTGACTATGATAAAGTGGGCCAACAATTATAATAAAAAATACAGTATA
>JAETSS010000105.1 GCA_021769545.1 Eubacterium sp. | reverse complement strand
TCACCACCTGGAAAAACGAGTCTCTCAGAGAAGATCCGAAGCTTTCACCGGTTCCATGCATAAGGGATGCGGTGCATATGGCGATGGACACCGCTATAAGTATCAGGAATGCACGAAGCTCGAGATCCTTGATGATGTAGGAGAATTTTCCGGTAATAAGGTAATGATAGAGGACGAAATTCAGCGATGCCAGTATGCAGAATACCGAGATCACCACCTCTATATATACGCTGCTGTAATATGCTATACCGGTGGAATGAACCATCATACCTCCCGTACTGATGCTGCCCATGGTAGTAACGACGGCATCGAATACGGACATTTTTCCCGAAAGCATCAGCAGGATGAATTCAATTATAGAGAAGGACAGATACGTTATATAAAGTATCTTTGCCGAATCGCTCATGCGGACAGTGATCTTTTCAAGGACGGGCCCCGGAGTCTCGGCTCTGGCTATCATCTGCCCGTTTATGCCAAGGGCAGGCAATATGGAAATGACGAACAGCAGTATACCCATGCCGCCCAGCCAGTTGGAGATGGCTTTCCATAGCATCAGGCTTCTTGGAAGGAGCTTTCCGGCTATGGCCGTGCAGCCTGTTGTGGTAAATCCCGAGGTGGCTTCAAAAAAAGCATCTATATAGTTTTCCGCAAAGCCCGACAGAAAATACGGGAATGCTCCGATGACGGAGGCCAATACCCAGCATGAGGCTACTACTATATAGCCCTCTCTTGCTCTGAATTTACTTTTCTCATATCTGATAAAAAGTGTAATGATGAGCCCTGTAAGTATAGTCAGCGGCGTACATCTTCTAAAGGCATGGATCGAAGCGATGTCTCCCGTCAGCTCCGAATATATCCACGGGATGACCATGGAGATGCCGATGGTGAGGATTATGACGCCGAGGATCTTTACTATGGCTTTGTAATTAAGATTTGTAACGGACATTTTGATACTCCTCTTTAACGGTCAGGGTTCCAGAATCTAGGTGTAAGTAAAATAAACAGCGTGTAAAGCTCAAGTCTTCCTGCCAGCATATATATCGAAAGCAGATATTTTGAGAACCAGGAAAGTGCTCCAAAGTTCTCTGCCGGGCCTACGGTGCCGAAGCCGGGACCTACATTGCCCAGACATGTTATCACCGATGAAAAGCAGGTGATCATATCGGCATTTTCGAAGGAAATTATGAATGCTCCGACGAAGATCATCACTATATAGAGAAACATATGGTTCGCTATTGCGGATACGGAATCGCTGGGCATGGTCTTGCCGTTGAGCTTTACCGTCTCGATGACATTGGGGTGCAGACGTGTCGATATCCCGCGTTTTATCAGCCGGAACAGCACAAGTATACGCACCACCTTGATGCCGCCTCCTGTGGAAGAAGAGCAGCCGCCTACGAACATCAGGACAAGAAGTATCATCTGGCAGACCATCGGCCAGGCTTCATAATCCGTAGTGGCGAAGCCTGTCGTAGTCAATATCGTGGATACCTGGAACACGGAATCGGTAAAGGCCAGCTTCACTGATCCGTACTGTCCGCTTACCAAAAGGGCAACGAAAATAAAAGCGGAAGCAAGTACGAATATCAGTACGTAAAGCTTCAGCTCGGAATCCCTGATAAGGACCTTGATCCCCCTCTTGTATGAAAGAAAGAACAGATTGAAGTTGATGCCGCACAGGAACATGAAGGCCGTTATGACCATTCGTATATACGTGCTGTCAAAATGGCCCACGCTGTCGGCATAATTGGAAAATCCGCCTGTACCCACGGTGCCGAATGTGTGTATCAGAGCATCGTAAAGGTTCATCCCGCCCAGCATGAGCATTATGGTCTCGATCACTGTAAACAGAAAATATATGCTGTACAGCGTTTTCGCGGTATCCGACATCTTGGGCGTTACCTTGTCCAGCGACGGACCGGGAGCCTCGGATACTGCAATATTCTGACCGCTTATACCAAGGGACGGCATCAGCGCTATGGCGAAAATAAGGATACCCATACCGCCTATCCAGTGTGTAAATGAACGCCAGAACAATATCCCCTTAGGCAGACTTTCCACATCTGAAAGGATAGATGCTCCCGTAGTGGAAAAGCCGGAGCATGACTCGAAGAATGCATCGGCAAAGCCAGGTATGCTGCCCGTCGTAATGAAGGGTATGGCACCCAATATGGCGGATATGATCCAGCAGAGTGTAACTATAAGGAATCCGTCCCTGACTTTGAGCTGCTGAGTGTGCTTTTTGCACAGGTTCATCAGCAGGAGCCCTATGGCCGCAGAGAGGAACATCGTGACGGCAAAGGGCATGTAGACGGATGATTCGTCATATATGAAGGATACGATAACAGATGGCAGCATGGACATGCCTACTACCATCAGTACTATACCTATTATTCTGAATATCGAACTTATGCTTAAATTCATTAGACCACCTGTTATCTTTTAAGGAACCCCAGTATTCCAGTATCCTTGAAAAGAGTTTCCGTACTTGATCTGTCGCTAAGCATGCTGATGAGAAGGACTCTGTCGTCCTCTTCGATCTCGGTATTGCCGTCGGGAATGATGACCTCTGTACCTCTGTGAATTGCGGCGATCAGTATGCCGTCATGGAGCTCAAGCTCCGAAATAGGCGTATAGAGTATGTTCATTCGCGGCGTTGCAACGATCTCCATCAGCTCTGCCTGTCCCTGAATAAGCTGTGAGGACAGTATCCTCTTGGAGCCCTGAACGAAGCGCAGTATATTGCTGGTGGTTATATCGAGTGGGTTTAAGGCCATATCGATACCCATACTGGAGATGATATCGGCATAGCTTTTTCTGCTGACCTTGGCGATAACGTCTTCCACACCGTGCTGCTTGGCTGTAAGAGCCATCAGGAGGTTGTCCTCGTCAAAGCCTGTAGCCGTCACTACGGCATCCATCATATCGAGATTCTCGTCTTCGAGAAGAGTCAGATCCGTAGCATCTCCGTGGAGTATCATGACGTCCTCAAGATGTGTGGAAAGATAATGGCATCGTGCCTTATCCATTTCTATTATTTTTACGGCAGCCCCGAATTCGGAAAGCATCTCAGCCAGATAGAAGCCGGTCTTTCCTCCGCCCATTATCATGACCTTCTGCAGATCCGTATATTTTCCACGTTCATGTACCTTGGCATTAAGAGCCAGGATAGGAGCCTTTTCGCCTATGATATACAGGGAATCCTCCGCTTCTATAACGTCGTTCCCGTGAGGGATGATGACCTTGCCGTTCCTTGAGATGGCCACCACCAGCATGTTGGGCAGTACCTTGGGTATGTCCTTTATGGAAAGCCCGATGAGCTTTTTGTATTTATCGACGTCAAACTCAACAAGGGATACCTTTCCCGATGAGAAGATACCGTTGCTGAGGGTGTATTTTTCTGCGAGATATTTATAGATCTCCGTAGTTATACCCTGATCGGGGTTTACGATGTGATCGATGCTCATGGCGTCCTTGATGAAGTTGATCTGCTGCATGTGCTCCGGATCTCTGACACGGGCAACTACCTTGCTGCAGCCCAGACGCTTAGCAAAGGATGCGATAACTATATTGGTTTCGTCATTGTCCGTCGTGGCAATGAGAAAGTCGTATGATGATATATTTATTTCTTTTAATATTTTAGTTTCTTTGGCGTTGGCATTTATGGTCATGACATCGATATGGGAGTTGATCTTCTGCAGAAGATTCTCGTTTGTATCGATTATGGTGATCGAATGATCACCGCCAAGCAATGCATTGGCAACGTTCATTCCAAGCTTGCCTGCGCCTGCGATAACTACTTTCATGATTTGTTCCTTTTCTGTATCAGTATATTTATAAACACAATAATTTTACCACTAATTGTGTAAAATTCAACATTTAATTGCAAGAAGACGGCAAATAGATTAAAATATTACGAGGATATCGGAAAGAGGTGACGAAATGAAAATAAAAAGGTTCATCGGAGGGATCCTTGAAAGCAACGGATACGTGATATATCAGCAGGAAGAAGGAAGCTGCCTTATAATAGATCCGGGGTATTCCTCAAAGGTGTTCATTGAATTCGTAAAGAAGCATGGTCTTAAGGTGAAAGGGATATTGCTGACCCATTATCACCCTGATCACGTGGGAGCCGTTACGAAGATAAAGGACGCTTTCGACTGTCCGGTATATATGCATCGCTGCGACTGCGATCTTTACAGAAAACCCGTGGATGTATATATGGAGGACGGAGATATCATAGACCTTGACGGAGAGAGCATCAGAGTGATAAACACTCCCGGTCATACAAAGGGAAGCGTGTGTTTTTTCAGCCAAAAGAGCAGACTTGCCTTTACGGGCGATACCATCTTCAATGTGGATCTGGGAAGAACTGATCTTGAGAGCGGCTCCGAAGAAGAGATGCGCAGCAGCATAAAGGACATAATAGACAAATGGGGAAACGATATAACGATATACCCCGGACACGGCGACGGCTGTACTATGAAAACGGTAAGAAAGATAAATAAGGAATTTCTTGATATAGTAAATTCCTGATGTGATAAACGAGAGGTGATATGATGACAGTAAAATTGATCGCACTTGATCTGGACGGAACGACGCTGAACAACGACGGCATAATAAGCGAGGAAAACAGAGAGGCGCTGCAGAAAGCTGCAGACAAAGGCGTGAACATCGTAGTGGCTACGGGAAGGCCGAGGACGGCGCTTCCGGGGGACGTATTCGAAATAGATGCCATAAGATATGTACTGACATCCAATGGCGCACGAATAACGGATCTTAAGGAAAACAGGAACATATATGAAAACTGCATGTCGCCGCTGACTGCGGAAAGCTCTGTAAAGCTGCTAAGGCAGTACGATTATGTGATAGAATGCTTTATAGACGGAGTGGCGTATATAGACGGCGCATATTATGATAAGGTAAAGAACTCCGGAAAAAGCTTCAGAAACGTCAGCTACATACTAAATACGAGAAAGCCTGTGGACGATATATACCGGATGATATTGGACAACAGTGATTCCATAGAGAACATCAATGTGAATTTCGAGGATATATCCGAGAAGCCTGCCATGAGGGAAAAGCTGCTTACTATCCCGGAGGCTACGATAACCAGCTCATTCAATCACAACCTTGAGATCGGAGGAGCTACCACAAGCAAGGCAGAGGCTTTAAAATGCATGGGAGAGATCCTGGGAGTCAAGCCGGAGGAAATGATGGCTGTAGGAGACAGTCCCAACGATATAGCCATGCTGAAAGTGGCGGGATTCCCGGTAGCTGTAGGCAATGCCAAGGATGAGGTAAAAGCGGTGGCGAAATACGTGGCGCGTACCAATCATGAAAACGGCGTTGCCGATGCTGTGGAGCATTTCGTGCTGTAGGCAAAGGGGCAGAGGAGCATTATAAAGTGCGTCCCGTGACATTTTATTGAGGATAAAGTCCG
>JAETSS010000104.1 GCA_021769545.1 Eubacterium sp. | reverse complement strand
TAAGGACGGCAAACGTCCTGAATCGCTGGCGCTTACCCTTGAGCGCAGAGCAGGCGGCACAGGAGACTGGGAGAAAGTTGATGCAGAGCCTGTCTGGGCCGATAAGGATAAAGACGTTTGGACATATACCTACAGCAGCCTGCCGAAGTTATCTCCTGACGCCCTCACATATCAGTATAGGGTGACGGAAACGAAGGAGAAGATGCCTGAGGATTATGAGCAGGGCAGCAGCGACGAAGACAATTCTTTCGTCAACATCCGGTCCGGCAAGACGGACTTCACGGTGTTCAAGCATTGGACATACAACGGTACTGATGAATTGCCGGAGCTTTCACTTAAGCTGTACCGCAGCACTACCGCAGCGTATGCAGACGACGGAACAGAAGTCGAGACGGAAACACCGGAGCCTGTCAAGAACGGCAGTAACTGGATATACACATACAAAGACCTTGATAAGTATGACGGAAATGGTGTACTATATATCTACTGGGCAGAAGAGATCGTGCCCGATGGGTACGATGCCAAAACTAAACCGGCAGTAGATAAAGGCACTCTCGAAAACATCCAGCAGGGGACACTGATGGTAAGCAAGGAGGTGGCGGGAAATCTCGGAGAGAAAGACCGCGAGTTTGCTTTCCGGGTGATCCTCAAAGGCACTTCGACGGCAGGCGTCAAGGCAAAGGAGATAGACGGAATCCATGGTGACGTCGAGTTCAACGGCGGCAAAGCCGGGTTCACGCTGAAACACGGTGAGTCCGTAAAGATCACCGGAATCCCTGCGGGACTTGAGTACGAGGTCGAAGAGACGGATGCCGATAAGGACGGCTATGTAACGACGGCAACCGGAGACACGGGCATGATCACATCGGATATGGCCGTTGCCGGATTCGTTAATACGAAGGAAGACCCGCCTGCACCGCAGACGCCGTACGAATCGGATAAACCGGGCAAAGGCCCTAGGACCGGCGATCCTGCAAATCTCCTTATGTGGTTCATCCTGACGCTGACATCGCTGGGAGCAGTGCTGACATTAATGGGACTTAACCGTCGCAGAATTAAGAAGTCGCGATAACTGCCGGGAAAGGAACCGAAAGGATGCTATTTGATTCACATGCACATGTAAACAACGATATGAAGCCTGAGGAAAGGGCTGCAATGATAAAGGCGATCGAGGATTCGCAGCTGGATTACGTGATGGATATAGGCTGCGATCTGGCAAGCTCCAAGCTGGCGGCAGACCATGCGGCAAAATACCCGTGGTGCTATGCCGTCGTCGGCGTTCACCCTCATGAGACCGAGGACATGGACGATATGCAGCTTTTCATGATAAAGGGACTGGCTAAGAAAAACAAGGTCATGGCCATAGGAGAGATAGGACTCGACTTTTTCCACGACCATTCGCCGAGAGACATGCAGCGGGAATGGTTCAGAAGACAGATACGCCTTGCCAATGAGCTTAAGATGCCCATCGTGATCCACTCCCGTGAAGCGGATCAGGAGGTAATGGATATATTGAAGGAGGAAGGCGCATTTTCTGAGGAAAGAAAGAGCTGGTTCGCCAAAAGGCCGGACCCTCAGGGCTTTTGCAGCAAAACCGGCAGCGGAGACGGCCTGTGTGACGACGCCCGTGTGCTGCTCCACTGCTTTTCCGGAAGCGCAGAACTGGGCAAACAGTACGTGAAGCTGGGCGCTACCCTTTCCATAGCAGGCCCCGTGACCTACAAGAACAACAGGAAGACCACGGCGGTAGTAAAAGAGATCCCCATAGACTTCCTGCTGGTGGAGACCGATTCGCCGTACCTGACGCCGGAGCCTTTCCGCGGAAAGAAGAACACACCGCCCCTTGTGGAGCATACGGCCCGCAAGGTAGCGGAGATCAAGGAAATGAGCTTCGAAGACGTGGCAGCGAAGACTAAGGAAAACGCCATGAGATTTTTCGGGATAACAGAATAACGACAAATATATACAAAGGCCTCTCATGTCTGCAGTTAAGCGGCAGAGAGGTTTTTTGTTATACGTGAATATCAGCAAAGGTTACGATTAAAGTAATCGGCGGAGTCGACTTTGTTAAATCGGTTTACAAACTGACTCTACAGGGATATAATAGCAATATATAACTCTATAGAGATACTGACGAAAGGCGAAGAAAATGGGTAAATTGATCATATATCACGGGTCTTCTGAAATAATAGAGAAACCTAAATGGGGAGCAGGAAAAAGCTATAATGATTACGGCAGGGGCTTTTACTGTACGGAGAGCTTGGAATTAGCAAAGGAATGGGCCTGTACGGAGGGTATAGATGGATATGCTAACTGTTATGAAATCGATACGGGCAATTTGGAAATTTTAAATTTGCTGCAAAAAGAATATACGATCCTTCATTGGCTGGCGCTTCTGGTAACATATCGTAAACTGCGTTTATCAACACCGCTGATGAAAAGAGGAGTGGAATGGCTGAGAGAATATTTTCTGATGGATATTGAAGGATATGATGCTATCGTCGGATATAGAGCAGATGATTCTTATTTTTCATTTGCAAGAGCATTTCTCGGTAACGAAATTTCACTGCGGCAGCTTAGTTATGCCATGAAGCTGGGAAAACTGGGGGAACAGTTTGTCTTAAAATCCAAGAAAGCATTTGAAGAAATCCACTTTCTCTCTTATGAAATGGCGGACAATAATTTATATTATGCAAAGCGAAAAGCCAGAGATGAAGAAGCCAGAGGTTCTTTTTTTGCAGAACTTGAAAAAGACGACATAGAAGGAATTTTCATGAGGGATATTATCAGAGAGGAGATGAAAGCTGATGATGTACGCTTACGATAGAAAATACCTGGATGATGCTATGAAAAATTTAGGGGAGGCATTTGATTATGCTGTTAACGGCTGTAGTATGGAAGCTGATGAATTCGCTGAAATATTTATAGCGGGAGGTTTGGCAGAGCAGTTTGGCAGCGGTGTACCTAAATATATATCAGGCATGTCGGGAACAGAGCTTGTGCATGAGACTGTTGAACGATCCGGGAAAGCAATAAATTTTCCGGAAGCTGTTACAGCCTATGATTTTTCTCCTGAGTATTGGTGCGGCTGGATATTGGCATATTATCAGTGGTATACAGGCCGCAGCTTCAGGAATATAAAGCAACATATCGATATGAGTGAGATCCTGAAACTTTATCCCACTTTACATGAAGCTGCAGAAGAAAAGTTCGTAGATACTCTCAATAATATGATCCGAAGAAAAAAGTCACCGACGCAGCTGCAGATTTTGCGTAAATCTATCGGGTATTCACAGAAAGAGCTTGCAGAAAAATCCGGCGTTTCACTGCGAATGATCCAGCAGTACGAGCAGAGAGCGAAGGATATAAATAAAGCTGCAGGAACAAACTTATTATCATTGGCTCAAACGTTGGGATGCCGGGTTGAGGATCTGATGGAGGCTGAGATCGATAAGGCTGCAGGGAAGCGCTAAAACTTTTAAGCCCCGCATCACAAAAAACAAAAAAACATCGCCCTTGCAGGGATTTTGACAAATTCCGATAAGGACAAGTTATATAATGCGCTTGTATTGGGAATGGAGATTTTAAACATGGAAAACACCACCAAAGCAAGCGCTTTTGATTTACACAAAACAAAGATAGCAAAAGGAGCGGCATTGATCCTTTTCACGTTTGTAACAAGTCATGCCCCCGTTATGGACGGATGCTTTCCAACGGCAGCGGCGCTGGTAACGTACATGGTTTACAGGAAGCCTGCGAATCTGTATCTGATATTGCCAGCCGCTGCGGGCATCCTTCCGTATATAGCCAAAGGCTACGATCCGTGGGGCGATATTGCGGCTGTAGTTCTGTGCGGTCTGATGACGGCCATGACGAGAAAATTCAAACTGACTCTGTGGCAGGCGGCGATGATGGCGGCATCTATAGGTATCGTATGCACCAGCATCAGCAGACTCGCCACAGTGACTATATATAAGACGAGCCCGGAAAAGTTGGTGATGCTGGGCCTCCTCATATTCGTATCGGTATTTTTGCTGGACGTATTTTACAGCATATGCACAGGCGCTTCGGCACAATGCAAAGGGTACATGCAGGAGCTGCCGGTCATTTCGGTGGCCTCCCTGTGTCTCATAGTGCTGGACGGGCTCACTCTGTCGTTTCTGGCGTGGCCCATGACAATGTTCCTGACGCTGGCGGCCATGGCATATTCGGAAGCGGGAGCCGCGCTGCTGGTAACCGTCACAGGCGGCATCTGGGCGGCACTCATGGATCAGGGACAGTGGGGCCTGATGGCGACAATGGCCATAGGAGTCGTCTGCGCCATGCCGGTAAAGAGGCTGGGGGGATATTTGCGCGGAGCCGTGTTCATAGCGGCATGCTGGGTATTGGGGACCGTGGAAAGCGGAGTCGTTCTGGGAGCGGACAAGTATTGCCTGATCCTGGCGGCGTCCGTTTTTGCCGCGGTAAACTGGAAATTCGGGAAAAGGCTGCAGAGCTTCGCGGCTGCCGTTTCCGGCAGCCAAGGGGCTGGAATGGAACGTCTGTACCGTAAAACGGAGGACCTGCTGAGGACGAAAGCCTCGGATATGGAGGAAATGGCAGAGCTCTACGGCACATATCTGGACAGCCGGTCGGTACTGTCAGGTCAGTTCGATATCATGAAGCAGATCTTCGACAGTGTGAGACGGCAGGTGGCGTCAGCGGCGCGAAACGACAAGGCGGCGCCGAAGGAGAGATTCGACATGGATATAGCCGTTTCGCAATGTGCGGCGTCCGGCTCCATCAACGGAGACTGCTGCGGCTGGCAGGATATCGGCGACGACAGAGTGGCCATGGTAGTCAGCGACGGAATGGGAAAGGGAAAAAAGGCGGCCTCCGAGAGCCTCATGGTGACAAAGACCATAATGGCCCTTCTGAGGTCGGGAGTCACGGCGGACCTCACCCTTAAGATGATAAATACCGTGATGCTCATAAAGGACGACGAGGATTCATATGCCACGGTGGATATGGTCATCGTCGATAAGCGATCAGGCAAAGCCAAGTTCTATAAGATAGGAGCTGCGCCGACTCTGATAAGGCGAAAGGGCCGCGTGGAAGAAGTCAGACTGTCAACGGTACCGCTGGGGATAGTCAACGGACTCAAGATAAGATACATGGAGACAGCCATCAAAAAAGACGACTGGATAATAATGATGTCTGACGGCATCAGCGACGGAGGCGGCGGAAACGACAGACAGGGACTTTTCCTCAACTATCTCAAGGAGGCGGCATCTAAAGTACGGTCGGATGACCCGAAGATCATGAGCACCCTTCTGATGGACCAGGCGGCAGACAGCTATATAGGAAGGGAACGCGATGATATGACGGTAATGGTGGCAAAGATCATTTAACTGTGGTTTTTGGGCTCACGACATGATATACTTATGATATATGACAATCCACGGAAAGG
>JAETSS010000103.1 GCA_021769545.1 Eubacterium sp. | reverse complement strand
GATCTGATGGAGGATCTGAAAAGCACCACAGACTGCCCCGTTCTATTTCTGTCCGCCCGTGGCGAGGACGAGGACAGATTCCACGGCTTCGGACTCGGTGCAGACGACTATATGGTAAAGCCGTTTCTGCCAAAGGAGCTGATCTATCGCGTCAATGCTATATTAAGGAGAAGCTATAAGGGTGAAGATCCTCTTGTAAAGCTCGCTGCCTGTGAAGTCGACTTCGAGCGTGCGGAAGTGATAAAAGACGGCAAGCACATCCCTCTTACTGCAAAGGAATACGATATCCTGTCGGTCCTGTACCGAAATTCCGGAAAGATCGTTACCATCGACGCTCTATGTGAGGCTGCATGGGACGACAACCCCTTCGGCTATGAAAATTCGCTGATGGCTCATATCCGCCGTATACGTGAAAAGATAGAAGCAGATCCGTCCGGGCCCGTTTCCCTTATAACGGTCAAGGGTCTCGGCTACAAACTTATGGAGGACAAATGATATGAAAAGCGTATCGAAGCTGATAAAACGGTTCGTAGGCGTCATGCTGATCAGTCTGCTCCTGGTCTTTATTCTGAACATCTTTATTTTTTTGATAATAGGTTCAAAACAGACGCCCAGCGTGTCTCCTTACAAGATGGCAGATGAGATCGGAAACGCTTTGGAAAAAACGGAAAACGGCTTTGCTCTCGATAAAGAATATGTCACCGCGCTGCAAAATGAAAAGGCGTGGGCTATGCTGATCGACGACGAAACTCATACCGTCGTATGGAATACAGCGGACCTCCCCGGGGATATCCCTCTTAAGTATTCGCTTTCCGATATATCTGACATGACCATCGGCTATATCAACGATCATCCCACCTACGTGGGAGAGGCCCATAACGGAGTAGTCGTTCTCGGCTATCCCGCCGACCGGTACTGGAAATCCCTGTGGCCCACATGGGACTACGATTTTATCGCAAAGCTGCCGCATACTCTGCTTATGGCCCTGCTGTGCAATGTTTTTCTGATATTCCTTATCTATATCACAGTCACAGGCAAGCTGATACGGTCAGTGGACCCCATCATAGCGGGAATAAAGAGCCTTACAACCCGTGACAGGCTTTTCATAAAAGAAAAAGGCGTCTTTTCCGAAGTGGCGTCATCCATCAACCGGACCTCTGAATTGCTTCAGGAGCAGGAACGTATGCTTGCAAAGAAAGAGATCGCCAGAGCCAACTGGATCGCAGGCGTATCCCACGACATCCGCACACCACTTTCCATGGTAATGGGATATGCGGGACAGCTAAAGGAAGATACGCATCTGACCGACGAAGACCGTAAAAAGGCTCAGGTCATCGTGAATCAGAGCGCACGGATCCGTGATCTGATCAACGACCTCAACCTGGCCTCCAAGCTGGAATATAATATGCAGCCGATCCATGCAAAGAATGAAAATCTCATCGCTATAGTAAGGCAGGTCATCGTCGACTTCATCAATATGGATATCGACGAAAAACACCCTATCCAATGGAATACAGATGAAAAGCTGACACGCTGCCCTGTAAAAGCCGACCGCGATCTGATGAAACGGGCCATAAGCAATCTGCTCCAGAACAGCATCAACCATAACGAGCAGGGATGTAATATCTATGTAAGTATTTGCGCCAAAAACAATCAGTGTACCGTAGCCGTCGAAGACGACGGTACAGGCGCCACGGACGAGCAGATCGAAAAACTCAACACCGCTCCGCACTACATGGTATGCGATGAAAATACCGCCGATCAGTGCCATGGGCTGGGACTGCTTATCGTGAAGCAGATAGCGGCAGCTCACGAGGGGACGGTGACTGTGGGCCATAGCCCATATGGCGGCTTCTGTGTGAAGATCACATTGCCGATGATGTGATACTATGATGGGGCGATATCTGTTTTGCGCCCCGCTGCAGTATGATGGCTTTATGTTCTCCTGCCGGTATGCTATACTATGGGCAGATCAAAAACGAGCAGAGCTTAAAAAATCAGGACAATCAACATGACAGATAAAAAGAAAAACAACAGCGATTTGAAAACGATCCCCGGCATAGGTAAAAACATAGAACAGCATCTAAATCATATCGGAATCGAAACCGTTGAGGATCTCCGCGGAAAGGATCCCGAAGAGCTGTACCTGCAGGACTGCATGTTCAAAGGCTTTCAGGAGGACAGATGTATTTTGTACGTTTTCCGCCTTGCCGTCTATTATGCAGAGCATGAAACACACGAACCGGAAAAGCTGAGATGGTGGTACTGGAAAGATAAAGAATATCCTCCCCGATCGGATATGTCAAAGTAGATTTCGTGAGCATTCGCATCGGCTTAAAATCAGTTTGCCGTTGGCAAATGCTTAATAGACAGTATACAGTCGATACAAAGCTTTATTAGGCATTCTCACGCTTTAATAATTCCAAAAATTTTCTTTGAAAAGGCGCAAGTTTTTGGATTCCATACGGTTATGGACTAGCCGCAGGTTGCCCATTCCAAGGATTTCATGTTATACAACACTTCGTTTTGGAATATCGCCGCTGAAAAAGTGATTTGGGCACGTTTTTTCCAAAAATCACGGTGCATATCCCTGTCGGTTTTGGAATCAGCCTGTGAAAGCAGCTATAATAGGGGTGAAATTCCAAAAATCATATTCTGAATAGGCTGTGCTTTTGGAATTTGTTAGTCGCGAGATATCTCTGCGCCGTAGAGCGCCACGGAGCACAGCTCCTGCGCTCCTGACGGGGCCTACCTGAAATTTTATCAAAAAAGTCCCGCACACTGCGGGACTTTTTTATAAAATTGGGTTAGGTCTCCCTTATTTCGTTGTTGCGTCGTAGAGTGCTTCTGCGTTGTCCCACTCTGCGATGATTTCAGGAATTACCTTGTAGAGGTCGCCTACGATACCGTAGTCTGCAACTTCGAAGATCGGTGCATCAGCATCCTTGTTGATCGCAACGATGATATCTGATGTCTGCATTCCTGCTAAGTGCTGGATAGCGCCGGAGATACCGCAAGCGAAGTAGATCTTAGGCTTTACAGTAGTTCCTGTCTGTCCAACCTGATGTGAGTGATCGATCCAGCCTGCATCAACTGCTGCTCTTGATGAACCTACAACTCCGCCAACCTTGTCAGCGAATTCCTTGATGAGTTCGAAGCCGGAAGCGTCGCCAAGTCCTCTTCCGCCTGAGCAGATGATATCAGCATCTGTTAATGATACTAATTCCTTAGCTGACTTAACGATATCCTTGATAGTGATGTGGATGTCGTCTGCTGTTATTGCAGTCTTGAATTCCACGATTTCACCTGTTGCACCCTTTACAGGCTCTCTCTTCTGCATTACGCCAGGACGAACTGTTGACATCTGCGGTCTTGTTCTAGGGCAGATGATAGTAGCCATCAGGTTACCGCCGAATGCAGGACGAGTCTGCTTGATTCCTGTTGAAGGATCGTTAGGGTCCAGAGTTGATGTATCTAATGTAGTGTTCTTCTTTGCATATTCTATGTAGCTCGATACTCTTACGTCAAGTCTTGTGCAGTCAGCTGTAAGACCTGTGTTGCATCTTGCTGCGATTCTTGGAGCAAAGTCTCTTCCGATGTGAGTTGCACCGTACAGAACGATCTCAGGCTTGTATTCGTCGATAGCTTCTTTCAGAGCGAATGTATATCCGTCTGTCGTGTAGTTCTTAAGAAGCGGGCTGGCGATCTTGTAAACCTTTTCTGCGCCGTATTCGAAGCATTCTGCTGCCAGAGGAGCGATATCTTCTTCAGCACCGATAAGAACTGCGCAAACCTGTGTATCTTCGCTGATTTCCTTAGCGAGTCTGTAGCCTTCGCCGATCAGTTCCAATGCAACGTTCATCAGCTTGCCGTTTCTCTGTTCTGCGAATACCCATACGTGCTTGTAATCGCTCAGGTCAGCCTGAACTTCGATCTTCTTTTCTTCGATAGCGCCAAACTTACAAGCTGTTAAGCACTGGTTACAGAAAGTACATTTAGCATTTATCTTTGCAACTTTACCAAGTTTGTTTCCATCATATTTTTCAAACTCAAACGCATCCTGAGGACATACCTTGAAGCACTGTCCGCAACCGATACATTTTTCTTTTATGATATTAATAGCCATTTAAATTTCCTCCTCCTTTTAGATAGCGTGCTTACCCTTCAGGTTGATAAGTAAGTTCTTAGCCTGTTCGTTTTCTGAATCTCCTTCAATCTTAACGCCCGGCTGCTTCGGAGCTGGTGTAAATGATCTGAATACGTTAGTAGGTGATGCTTCCAGACCAACCTTTGTAAGGTCAACTTCGATATCTGCAGCGTTCCAAACCTTCATATCCTTTTCACCGTAGATGCCTGCTATCTTCATGTATCTAGGATCGTTAAGTTCTTTGATAGTAGTCAGGAGGCATGGTAACTGAACTTCGATCAGTTCATAACCGTCTTCCAACTGTCTCTTTACCGTTACAGTCTTTCTGTCATCGGCGATTTCGAATTCTTCAACGTATGATACCTGTGGGAGACCAAGCTTTTCAGCAAGCTGAGGTCCTACCTGTGCAGTATCTCCGTCGATTGCCTGTCTTCCTGTGAAGATCATATCGTAAGGTCCGTTTTCCTTGACCCATTTTTTAACTGCTGCTTCCAGTGTGTTGGAAGTTGCCCATGTATCTGATCCGCCAACTGCTCTGTCGGAAACGAGGATACCTTCGTCTGCACCCTTTGCGATACATTCGAACAACAGATCGTTTGCCTGCGGAGGTCCCATTGTGATGACCGTGATATGTACGTCATCAAATTTATCTTTGATCTTTAAAGCTTCTTCTAAAGCGTTTGCATCGTCATGATTCAGGATACTTGGAACACCGTCTCTGATCAGTGTGCCTGTTTTAGGGTTGATCTTGATAACGTTTGTATCAGGAACCTGCTTTGCACATACAATAATATTAAATGCCATGTTCTATTCCTCCTTATTCCTATTTACCAAGAACTGATGCTGCGATAACCATCTTCTGAACTTCTGAAGTACCTTCATAGATTTCAGTGATCTTAGCGTCTCTCATCATTCTTTCTACCGGATAATCCTTAGTGTAACCATATCCGCCGTGGAGCTGTACGCACTTAGTAGTTACGTGCATTGCCGTTTCAGCGGCAAACAGCTTAGCCATTGCAGCAGCAGGTCCGTAAGGGAGATGCTTATCCTTCATATCGGCAGCTTTGTATATAAGAAGTCTTGCAGCTTCGATCTCAGTAGCCAATTCAGCAACTGTGAACTGTAAAGCCTGCATCTGTGATAATTTTTTACCAAACTGTTTTCTGGCCTTCATATAATCAACGGTTACATCAAGTGCGCCCTGTGCGATACCGAGAGCCTGTGATGCGATACCGATACGTCCACCGTCCAGAGTTGACATAGCAACCTTGAAGCCCTGGCCTACATCTGCCAAAAGTCTGTCCTTAGGGATCTTGCAGTTCT
>JAETSS010000102.1 GCA_021769545.1 Eubacterium sp. | reverse complement strand
TGATCTGTTCCTCATTGGTGACTGCGGCGAGACGCTTCTTGGCTTCATTGAGATCGCCTCTGTCCCTTGTGAGTATTCCCTTGCTGTCACATGCCACTACGTCCTTTATACCGAGATTCATCAGCATCTTGGCTATGGCCGTTCCGGCTGCTCCTGCGCCGTTTATCACAGCCTTCATATCTTCAAGCTTTCTTCCCGTCAGCTTGGCTGCATTTATCACTGCCGCCGATACAACTACCGCCGTACCGTGCTGATCGTCGTGGAATACGGGTATATCCACCTGCGCCTGCAGCTTTTCCTCTATCTCAAAGCATCTCGGCGCGGATATATCCTCCAGATTTATCCCGCCGAGGGTAGGTGCAATGTTCTTGACGATATTGACGATCTCGTCCACATCCTGAGTATCAAGGCATATAGGGAATGCGTCGATACCGGCGAATTCCTTGAACAGCAGCGACTTTCCATCCATTACGGGGATGGAAGCCAGTCCGCCTATGTTTCCCAGTCCCAGCACCGCAGAACCGTCCGATACTACGGCAACGATATTGGATTTGTTTGTATATTTGTATACGTCCTCGGGATTGTCGTGTATCTTCCTGCACGGCTCGGCTACTCCCGGAGTATACGCCGTGGAAAGATCATCCTTCGTCTCGACCCTTACCTTGCTGACAACGGCCATCTTGCCTTTGTTTTCTTCATGCATTTTCAGGGATTCCTTGTAATAGTCCATATTTATCTATCCTCTCACTTCCTGCCGTTTTTTACTTTTTCCATGAGCTCTTAAGACCTACGATCTTGTTGAAGACCTTTTCATCATCCGTAGTCAGCTTTTCATCGGCTATATAGTAGCCTTTTCTGAAAAACTGGAATCTCTCGCCCGGCTTTGCTTCTGAAATCAGAGGCTCGGCATATGCCGTCGTCTCTACCAGTGAATCCGGGTTAAGTGTCTGCTCACCGTCTTCTCCGTCGATCATCAGATAATCGTAATTTCTCACTTTTATTTCAACGGCCGTTTTAGCATCTACCCAGTGGATAGTGCCCTTCACCTTGCGGCCTTCGAATCCGCTTCCGCTTCTGGTCTCAGGATCGTATGTGCAAAGCAGCTCCCTGATGCTTCCGTCATCGTTCTTTACGACTTCGTTGCACTTAATGAAATATGCGCCCTTGAATCTCACTTCGTTGCCCGGGAACAGTCTGAAATACTTCTTTACCGGAACCTCCATGAAATCGTCGCCGTCAACGTAAAGCTCTCTGCTGAAAGGCAGGCTGCGGTTCCCCATTTCCGGGACTTCTCTGTTGTTTTCGACTTCCACTTCCTCAGTCATGTCTTCGGGATAATTGGTGATTACAACCTTTATAGGGTTTTCCACCACGTATCGGCTTTCCACCTTCTGTTTCAGGTCTTCTCTGATGCAATGCTCAAGAAGTCCCGAATCGACAGTGCTGTTGGCCTTTGATACGCCTATCCTCTCGCAGAAATCTCTCACTGCCTCAGGCGTATAGCCTCTTCTTCTGATGCCGGCGATGGTCGGCATTCTCGGATCGTCCCAGCCGTCTACCGTACCGTCGTCCACCATAGCCTTGAGGTATCGTTTGCTCATCACCGTATTTGTAAGATTGAGTCTCGCGAATTCTATCTGCTGAGGCGGTGTCGGCCACTTTCCAACTTCCTGCAGTACCCAGTCGTAGAGCGGTCTGTGATCCTCGAATTCAAGAGTACAGATGGAGTGTGTTATTCCCTCGATAGCGTCTTCTATAGGGTGTGCAAAGTCGTACATAGGATATATGCACCACTTGTCGCCTGTATTGTGATGCTCCGCATGGGCTATCCTGTAGATAACGGGGTCTCTCATGTTCATATTAGGCGACGCCATATCTATCTTTGCTCTGAGGACTTTTTCGCCGTCTGCGTATTTTCCTGCTTTCATCTCTTCGAAAAGCTGCAAGTTTTCTTCCACAGTTCTGTTTCTGTATGGGCTTTCCTTGCCCGGTTCTTTCAGGGTACCTCTGTATTCTCTGATCTGATCGGCATTGAGATCGCATACATAGGCCTTGCCCTTTTTTATCAGGGTCACCGCGCAGTCGTACATCTCATCGAAATAATCTGATGCCCAGAGCCTGTTTTCCCATTCGAATCCCAGCCATCTTACATCTGCTTCAATGGAGTCCACATATTCCGTATCCTCCTTGACAGGGTTCGTATCATCGTATCTGAGATTACACTTGCCGCCGTATTTCTGGGCAGTTGTAAAGTTAAGGCAGATTGACTTGGCATGTCCTATATGGAGATAGCCGTTGGGTTCCGGCGGAAATCTCGTGTGTACCTTGTCTCCGTATTTCTGCGCTTCCAGGTCCTTATCTATTATATTATGAATAAAGTTGCTTATTTCAGTCATTTCAGCCATATCGTTCCTCCTAAAATTTTATACTATTATAAGGTATTATATCCCAAGTATGCCTGTAAATGCAATGGGGAGACATGATTATACGGTAGCTGTTTTTAAAGAATGTGATATATGAGCCGATAAGCCCCCTCAAATTCTTTGAGTTCCGGCACCGTTTTTCCCGGCTTAAAATACAATGTCAGAAAATGCTATATTTTGCATTTCACATCAAATTTCACAGCAAAATTTGGAGTGTTTTTCAGCAATTAATAGATGCTTTCAAGTGTTATAATTGTATGGTATGATAATAGTACCGGAGGTAATATATGCTGTTCGAGAATATAAAATACAGAGATGACCTGCCCTTTGAAATTTCCTTCCTCAACATCGGAGAGGAAAGCAAGCACTGTCATAAGGATCTGGAGATCTTGCTGGTCCTCAGAGGTGTAACACACTATCAGATATATCATACGGACTACGAGCTTAATACAGGAGATCTGATAATAGCCGATATCGAGGATCTTCACCAGATACACGATTCTTCCGATGACGTGCTGATGCTTTCCATGCATATCGACACATCCCGATTCGAGGAGATCTATCCCAATATACAGTACATGTTCTTCGTATGTGAGGAATGTATGGACGGGCCTGCATCAAATCCTCAGATGCTAGAAAATAAGCTGGCACTGCTGAAAAATCACATAGCTAAGCTTGCATTTCACTATATGAAAGAGGATACTTCCAATTCGATCCTGATGGATGAAATAAACAAGATGGTGTCCATATTAGTAGAGCATTTCCAGGGCTTCTATATGGAGGATTACCAGTACAAGACCACTCATCAGGATATGAGTCCCGAGGATCTCCAACAGATCTGCCGCATAACGAGATATATCATTCTCAATTACAGAAACAAAATCACTCTTGAAGACATTTCACAACTGGAGCATCTGAGCTCCTACTACCTGTCTCATCTCATCAAGGAAAATCTGGGTTTTAACTTCCAGCACTTCTTAAATGCCATAAGGCTTGAGTTCGCAGAGAAAAAGCTGGTTTTCAGTAACATGACTCTGATGCAGATAAGTCAGGACTGCGGCTTTTCATCGCCGAATTATTTCAATAAATGTTTCTCCGCCTGGTACGGGAAGACACCTGCTCAGTACAGAAAGGATTATGTACCATGCGAGCGTTCCGCAAGAAATCCTTTCACGCAGGACGAAGCATTCCAGCTTCTTTCCAGATATCTCAGCGAGACCGGAAAGCCCGATGCAAGCGTCCTGTTCCTGTCTCCCGAAATGAATTTCGATGCGGAGGACTTCGCACCATTCAATGGACCAACGATAGTACTGGATTCCATTCATTCCATCATGGCTATGGATCGTTTCAGGGAAAAAATACTGAATATATATCCGTCGGCTATAATTATGGATCAGGAGCTGCTGCACCGTAACAGAGACCTTGCAGCCGATATGCTGCCTAATAATATAAAGATAGAAAGTGTAACGAATAATAAGGAAAAATCACTTGCGCCATCATGTATCGCCGAGGCCTTCGATGATATCCTTGCCAAGGGGATGTCAAAGATACCGCTATGGGGGTCTGCTCATTCGCTGTTCAGTCTCAACCATATGCGTTCCGCAGCCTACAGAGCTTATCTGTATCTGTTTGAACATGGTATCCCGGACATCAAGGCATTGGAAAAATACGCACTAATGAAGACCGACTATTCAAAGAGCGCTATATTTTTCAATACCGACCGCAATGTGGATCTCTCCGTACATATCTCAAAAAAATCTCTGCCGGATTGCGACATAATAATACGCAGACGTTTCTCAAGCAAGTATCTGCCGGATACCGTCAAGGAGAAGCTCGGTACGAAGAAAGAAATACCTCCATCGCTGCTTGACCGGATAACACAATGCTCCAACGGCAAAGTCACATTTCCTGCACCAAACCATGACATAGATTTCACTCTGAGTTATATGGAAGCTCTTATATTGGAATTCGTGAATCTTTAGCCGGTCAAGGCGCGATAGTTTAAAAAAGGTCTGTCACATCATTTAATGATGCAACAGACCTTTTATATTATCCGTTTATTTCAAATCATTCATCCCAGATCAGCAATGCATGCTTATCTTTCTACGATAAGTGTAGTTCCCTGTCCACCGCCGATGCAGAGAGTTGCAAGACCTGTCTTGGCGTCTCTCTTGATCATTTCGTAGATCAGAGTGATAAGGATTCTTGCGCCGGATGCTCCGATAGGGTGTCCCAGTGCGATAGCTCCGCCGTTTACGTTGAGCTTTTCAGGATCGAAGCCCAGTTCCTTGCCTACTGCTACAGACTGTGCAGCAAACGCTTCATTTGCTTCGATGAGGTCGATCTGATCGATAGTCATTCCTGCCTTTTCAAGAGCCTTCTTGCATGCAGGTACAGGACCAACGCCCATGATGCTTGGATCTACGCCTGCGGATGCATATGACTTGATAGTGCACAGAGGCTTGATTCCCAGCTCGTCAGCCTTTTCCTTGGACATAACGATAAGAGCTGCTGCTGCATCGTTGATACCTGATGCGTTAGCTGCAGTTACGATACCGTCCTTCTTGAATGCAGGTCTGAGCTTTGATACGCTTTCAGCAGTTACGCCTTCCTTTGGATATTCATCTGTATCGAATACGATAGGATCTCCCTTTCTCTGCGGGATCTCTACAGGTACGATCTCATCCTTGAATCTTCCTGCCTTTACTGCTGCTACCGCCTTCTGCTGTGAGCTTGCTGCAAAAGCATCCAGTTCTTCTCTTGTGAGTCCCCACTGCTCTGCTACGTTTTCAGCAGTGATTCCCATGTGGTAATTATTGAATGCACACATAAGACCGTCGTTAGTCATCATGTCGATGATCTTGTTGTCGTTCATTCTTGCTCCCCATCTTGCTGTAGGGATAGCATAGCCTGTTGCTGACATGTTTTCCGTACCGCCTGCAACTACGATATCAGCATCGCCTGCTTTTATCATCTGAGCTGCCAGTGAAACAGTTCTTAAGCCTGAGCCGCAAACCTTGTTCAATGTCATTGCAGGAACTTCCTTAGGAATT
>JAETSS010000101.1 GCA_021769545.1 Eubacterium sp. | reverse complement strand
TGTCTCCACCATGATACCTATCTGCATGTCCTTATCGTAAGGGATGCCTTCTCTATCGAATTCCTCCATGATCTCAGCTATCATTTTCCTTGCGCTTCGTATCTCCTCCACGTTGGTAACGAGAGGTATCATCACCTTTATGTTTCCGAAGGCGCTTGCTCTCACCAACGCCCGCAGCTGAGTTTCGAAGACCTGCCTGCCGTCGTCAAGACAGTATCTTATGGCTCTGAACCCCAAGAACGGATTGTCCTCCTTCTTCATGCCAAGATACTCTATGCCCTTATCTCCGCCTGCATCCAGTGTGCGGATTATCACGCTTTTCCCTTTGAAAAGCTGCGCCGTCTTCTTGTATACCTCAAACTGCTTTTCTTCATCGGGAGCCGAATCGCTTTCCATGAAAAGGAATTCCGTTCTGAAAAGCCCTATCCCTTCGCCATCCTTCTCAACAGCCGCAACAGCGTCCTTGACGCTGCCTATATTGCAGCATACCTCTTTACGCAGCCCGTCTGCAGTTACCGTGCTCTTTCCGCGATATCGGGCAAGAAGCCTCTTCTCTGATGCGAATGCCTGCTGTTTTGCATCAAAGTTCTTTAACGTCTCTTCATCGGGCTCTGCCAGGACTTCACCCTCAGAGCCGTCGACGATCACCGTCATTCCGTCCTCTATAGCTTCAAGAGCGCCCGGAACACTGAGTACGGCAGGCAGCTCCAGTGAACGTGTCAGTATAGCCGAATGGGATGTCATGCCGCCTTTTTCCGTTACTATACCGGCTATGTTTTCACTGTTCATTTCCGCAGTCATCGATGACGTGAGCTCTTCCGTCACAAGAATGCTTCCGCAAGGTATTTCCGACAGGTCTGCCCCTTCATTTCCCGAAAGTATCTGCAAAAGCCTGCTCTTTATATCCTCGATATCGGCGACCCGCTGCCTTATAAGCTCATCCTCAGCAGCCGAAAACATCCCCATGAACATATCCAGGACCTCACTGCATGCACTTTCCGCACAGACCCCCGCATCGATCTTCTCTTCCACCTGAGAGATCATGTAGGGATCCTGCAGCATTATCATATGTCCGCGTATTATCTCGGCTTCCTTGGCAGCGACGCTTTCCTCCATCTTCTGCGCGAGCTTTTCCGTCCTTACACAGAAGGCGTCCACGGCATCATGGAACCGCTTCTTTTCGTTTTCCGGATCCGTTACGGTTTCCGATTTTGCTTTTATCTCCTGTTTTCCGATAACATAGGCTCTGCCTATTCCTATCCCTTCCGATACCGGTATACCTCTGAGCATTTAGATCACCTCGTTTACTCTTCTCCAAACCCGGATTCCACCATGCTGACGGCATCCTTGAGAGCTTCTTCCTCGTCCGCTCCGTCGCACACGATATTTATCTCTGTCCCGAACTTTATACATGCCGCAATGAGATTCATGACGCTTTTTCCGTTTACTTCCGCATCGTTCACCTCCAGCTTAACGTCCGAGCTGTATTTTCCCATTGCAGATGCGAAATTGCTTGCCGGTCTCATATGGAAACCCTGTGAATTTATGACCTTTACTTTCTTAGATACCATTGTGATCCTCCTCTCAGATCCGTTATTTCAACTTTTTATTTTATCTTTTTCTTCAATAACCCCAGAAGCAGCGCTCCTACTACAGCTCCCGCAACAAGTGCCAGCAGATATCCGCCTACGTTCCCCACTACAGGGAATACGAAGATGCCTCCGTGTGGTGCGCGAAGGGTGCAGCCCATAGCCATGGATATTCCGCCTGCCACCGCCGAACCCACAACACATGATGGTATCACCCTGACAGGGTCCGAAGCCGCGAACGGTATGGCGCCTTCCGTTATGAAGCAAAGTCCCATGATGTAGTTGACGAGGCCCGCCTTCTGCTCCTCCGCCGTGAATTTATTTTTAAAGAACGTTGTGGCAAGGGCTATGGCGATAGGCGGTACCATGCCGCCGATCATTACGGCTGCCATGATATTGAAGCCGCCCGATGCGATGGCTGCTGTGCCGAATACATATGCAGCCTTGTTGAACGGGCCGCCCATGTCTACGGCCATCATTCCCGCCAGTATACATCCCAGCAGTACCTGACTTGCGCCGCCCATGGAGTTGAGTCCGTTGGCGATAGCTGTATTTATAGCTCCCACTGCCGGATTTATCAGGCACATGAACACTCCCATGAGGATTATTCCAAACAGCGGAAGTATAAGCACCGGCAGCATGCTTTCCAGACTGGAAGGCAGGAACGAGAATATCTTTTTAAGAAGCAATACGATGAAGCCTCCCGCAAAGCCTGAAATCAGCGCTCCGATGAAGCCCGATACCGCCGCCGGATCGCCTGTTATATTTCCGAAGGTACAGCCGATGGTCGCTATATATCCGCCTACGAAGCCCACTGCAAGTCCCGGTCTGTCGGCTATGCTTCTGGCTATATATCCCGCCAGCACCGGCATCATAAAGCTGAATGCAGCTCCGCCTACTGTCTTGAAAAATGCCGCCGCCTGGGTATACGTACCGAAGCTGCCGTCTCTGGGTGCTCCTGCGATGGTATCTATCAGGAATGCCAGCGCGATCATGATGCCTCCGCCGATAACGAAAGGAAGCATATACGAAACGCCGTTCATCAGGTGCTTGTATATCTGATGCCCTATACCCTCGCTGCCTATCGAGTCGGCAGATGTCGTCTTGGCTCCCTCGTAGTGATATACCGGCGCTTTATCTTCTATTATCATATTTATGAGTTCCTCAGGCTTGTTGATGCCTGCAGATACGTTGGTCTTGTATACTTTTTTACCGTCGAATCTTACCATTTCAACGTTTTTGTCCGCTGCGATTATGATGCCGTCGGCAGCTTCTATTTCCTGTGGTGTAAGTACGTTTTTCGCACCTCCGGATCCGTTGGTCTCAGCCTTTAGACTGTAGCCCATCTCGGCTGCCTTCTTTTCAAGAGCCTCCGCAGCCATATAGGTATGCGCTATGCCTGTAGGACACGCAGTGACTGCCAGTATCCTGTAATGACCGTCTTCATCCTGAGGTGTTTCGGATTTTTCTTCCTCTGCCGCTTCCTCCGGATAACGCTCCTTTTCTTTCCTGTCAATCGCCGCTATGAACTCATCTGCACTCTTTGCCTGCAGCAGCTCCTGACGAAGGTCCATGTCCATAAGCAGAGTCATAAGTCTTGAAAGGACCTCGAGGTGCAGATCTCCGTCCACCGGAGCCGCGATCATGAAAATGATATTGGATGGGTTCCCGTCAGGAGCCTGATAATCGACGCCGTCCGGAACCGTCATGGCTGTCAGTCCCGCATTTTTTACTGCATCGCTCTTGGCATGAGGTATCGCTATCCCTTCGCCTATGGCAGTGGAGCCTGTTTCCTCACGCGCCAGGATACCTGCTTTGTACGCTTCTCTGTCCTTCAGATTACCGGCCTTCTCATGAAGATCAATGAGCATTTCGATAGCTTCTTCCTTCGAACCTATCGTCACGCCTGTTTTCACGGAAGCCTTTTTCAGCAAATCAGTGATTCTCATGTTCCTACCCTCTCTCCTTAATGATTTTGTAAAACTCACGTATACTCTCTCCCGTCGCCAGCCCTTCGGAGCAGGCTGTCGCCGAGCCTGCGGCTATCCCTGATCTGAGAGCTTCTTCAAAATCTCCTTTATGAAGATATCCTGCTATGAAGCCCGCCACCATGGAATCACCTGCTCCCACCGTGTTTACGGCACCTTGTCCTGCGGCCTTCATATAATGATTATCTCCATTCTCGCACAGCAGATACGCGCCGTCTTTTCCCAGCGATATCAACACGTTTCGCGCTCCAATATCCTGAAGTTTTTTCGCTCCTGCCTCCAGATCATCATCGGTTTTGATGGTGATATCCAGCAGCTCCTCCAGCTCATTCTTATTGGGCTTTATTAAAAACGGTCTGTATTTGAGTACGTTTTTCAAAAGCTGTCCCGTAGCGTCCACCACGCAGCTGATGTCTTTTCCTTCCAGCCTCTTTATCATGATCTCGTATATATCCTCCGGAAGCGTGTTGGGGACGTTGCCCGATATTATGAGAAAGTCTCCCTTCTGCAACACGTCCAGCTTTTCAATGAGCTCCTGCAGCTTTTCCCTGCTTATAGTCGCGCCCTGGCTGTTTATCTCTGTTTCGCAGTCTGTCTTTATCTTGACGTTTATTCTTGTTATGCCTCTTTCCAGATGAACGAAAACCGACTTTAAGCCCTTTTCCCAGAGCCCCTATTCCAGCGCTTCGCCCGTAAAGCCGCTTACAAAGACCATCGCCGTATTTTCGATACCAAGCTCCGTCAGTATCGTGGATACGTTTATACCTTTGCCGCCAAAGAAGTGATCTTCTCTGATGGTGCGGTTCGTGGCCCCCATATCCAACTTATCCAGATAGACGATATAGTCTATGGCGGGGCTGAATGTTACAGTATAGATCATCACTCGACCTCCTTTATAACGGTGTATTTTCTGTAGTGCTCCTGATCCAGACGGTCGGTTATTATACATGCTTCGTCTATCCCGGCAAAGGTCACCGGAGATATGAGACCGAACTTGGTATGATCCGCAAGGATGAAGGAGACATATGATTTTTCCATCACAGCCGTCTTTATGGCTGCCTCGCCTATGTCGGGAGTAGTGAAGCCGCGTTCCGGATCTATGCCGTTGGCTCCCATGAAGCACTTCGTAAAGTTGTAGCGTCTTACGGTCTCCATGGCGGCATCTCCAATGACTGCCTCCGTCGACGGTCTCAGCAGACCGCCGATGATATATGCGTTGAACCCCTTCTGTATCAGCTTCTTGGCATGTGTTATGCCGTTGGTGACATATGTAACGTTGCTCTTATCGAGGTAATCTATCATCTTCTCAGTGGTAGTCCCCGCATCTATATACACGAAATCATTATCGTTTATCATGGAGGCGGCATATCTCGCGATCTTTTCTTTCTCTTCGATATTTATCATGTGTTTATGAGCTACATCTGTTTCTCCGAAGGTCATATCCCCGTTTAAGGAAACAGCCCCGCCGAAGACCTTTTTCAGTTTGCCGAGACGGTCGAGCTCCGTTATATCGCGCCTGATGGTGGATTCGCTTATGCCCAGTTCCCCGGCAAGATCGGCCACCTTTACCGTGTTTTTTACTTTCAGCTTTTTCAGTATTTTTTCCTGTCTTTCTTTCTGCAGCATCCTCTGTTCCTCCCTGTTGACTATATTATAGCACCGATTCGAGCAAAGTCAATCATATTTAGTCAAACCTAGTCATTATTTTCGTACACTCGTGCATATTTGCTCATGTCTCCTGCTTTGCCGCTGCTTCGGGGTTCTATCGTAAAATCACATATTTTATCTTTCCACGATACATTGCCCGCCATCCAACTCTATGCATAAAAAAATATCCCGAAAAACCTTTAACAGGTCCTTCAGGATATAAGAAGGAGAAGTTTTACAGCAGAGTAGCCACATGTCCCA
>JAETSS010000100.1 GCA_021769545.1 Eubacterium sp. | reverse complement strand
ATTTTGCTTTTTTTAATGTATAATTATTATTAATTAAACGTAGAAATTTATTTAAATACATATATAAATTTTAATACTTTCGTATACATTTTTAATCTAGGAGGTTGAAATTGGAGTTTAATGAAATAGTCGGCTTCAAAAGCGAGGCAGGTGTTAGAGCCGTTTTACAGAACATAAAATACTACCCTTTCCACTTTCACAGTGATTACCTTGAGATCGTATGCCTGCTGGAGGGTCACGCAACAGTACATGTCTCCACTGAACGTTATGTCATGGAGCCAAGGAGCATCCATATATTCAACTCAAAAGAGCCTCACAAGATCGTGTCTGAATCTGCCGGAGGAAGCACACTCCTAATTATTCATATCGACAAATCAAAGTACATGGATGCATATGAGCATGTAGATCTCGCATACTTTTCCGCAGCCGCCGTAAAAAGACAAGCCGCAGATTTTCCGGAATACAAGCTCCTGAGATTCAAGATGGCCCAGGTGTTTTTCGAATACCGCAAAGAAAAGCCTTCCGATTTTCAGCTTCGGGCTCTGGCTTTAGAGATAATAGATCTTCTTTACTCACAGTTCCATGATTACAAATATATAAAAAACGAATACGGTTCATACAATGTTGTCAGGCGCAAATATGACGGCAGAGATCGCGATGAATTCCTTCGCGTATACAGGATCGCAGACTATATCGAAGCAAATTACTACGAAAAAATCACGTTAAACGATATTGCAGCGCGGGTACATCTAAGCGTTCCGTTCCTGTCAAAATACATAAAGGAAAATATAGGAGTTACTTTTTCAGAGCTTCTTTCAATAACAAGATGCTCAGAAGCGGCCCGTCTCCTTGCCAATACTGAAAAGAGCATCGATGATATAGCCTCTATTGTTGGATACACGAGCAGGTCACATCTTTTTAAGCATTTCGCCAAATGCTTCGGCATATCTCCTTCAAAATACCGAAAAAATGTACTGCAGGATATCGGAGACGCTGCGCGAGTCGACCTTCTGGATGTCGATGAAAAAATGTGTATCGATAAAATCACGAAATTCTTAAACGAATAAATGTTGCAGTATAAGCCGCCTATTCCGGATCGGGATACCGTCAAGCAAGAGCTTGATTGCTTCCGGCGTTTAAACGCTTTCCGTTTGTTTACATTTTAATTATATCGCACGTACGGAAAGTGTCAGTGCTATTATGAACAAATCACAAAACCGGGCGCCGAAAACGGCGCCCTTTTTCATTACAAAAAATCCCTGCAACCATTGTAATCACAATGTTACAGGGACTTTATCCAATATAGTTTGGGCAAGACGTAAGCCGGGTTCTGTATCAGACAATCATCTATCTTGGCATGACGTTGCCGCCATGCTCATGCGACCTACCTCTCGGGCAGCGACGGGCCGCCGCTTTTTATGCCCTATTTGGTCTTGCTCCGGATGGGGTTTACACGGAAGATATGTTACCATACCCTCCTGTGAGCTCTTACCTCACAATTTCAACCTTACCACGGCATTACCCGTTTCGGCGGAATGTTTCTGTTGCACTTTCCCTATAGTTACCTACGCCGGACGTTATCCGGCATCCTCGCCCTACGGAGCCCGGACTTTCCTCATGCATCCCGAAGATACACGCGATTGTCAGTCTTACCCAAAAGACTAGATTATTATACCATACGAGCTTGTCGAAGTATGATTCAATGAACGCTTCCTATTATTTTTTTTTATTTCCCAGCGTTCATTATACCATACGAGCATCAGTTTTTTAAACTTTATTTTTAAACGGTATACTTCTTTCTTGCCGGTTCTATATAGTACTGAATGCCGGCCAGTAGTTTATCAGAAGATATCCCGCTATCGACATCAGCAGAAGCACGATGACCGTAAGAGGCGCTCCCTTCTGCAGCATAAATTTAGGCTTGAGACCGTATCCCACAGGTATCGCCCTGATGGACGTCGGCAGCATGTAAGAGATATTCACTCCTATGACTGCTATGTAGATATACGGTACGGGATTCAGCCCTATCCCGTCTATGATGCTGACTACGATAGGCAGTGCCACCGCCGCTGTAGCCGTATTGCTGGTGATGTCCGACATGATCAGCGTCACGGCCACTATGACAAATACCGTGATGAATCCTCCGTTGAGGTCGGCATTGGACATGGCCGTACCGATGTTTTTCGCAGCGCCGCTTTCATTTATCAGCGTACCTGCCGCGAGACCTCCGGCGAATATGTACAGAAGATCCCAGACCACCTTGACCTGAGCCGATTTCCATGACATAAGCCTGCTTCCGTCCTGCTTTCTCACGATGAAACACAGTATGGCGCATATGATGAACACGTACGCCGGCTTAAGCCCCGGCAGATATTCCTCGTAAAGCTGTCTGCCGAAGGACATTATCGTAGCCACCAGAAAAAGTCCCAGAGCCCACCACTCTTCTCTCGTCATCCTCGGCATAGCCTTATACTGATTTATGAAATATTCCCTTGAGCCGCCAAGAGTATCCGTCTTTTTGCAGTGCGTCATCAGATAGAGTATATTGCTGCCCATCAGTATGATTACAAGAGGAAGGAATCTTACTACCCAAGCTGCATACATGAATTCCTCTCCCGTCACCTGCTGCAGATATTCCACGGCTACGAGATTCATCGCTCCGCCAAGTGGAGATGCAAGTCCTCCGATGCCTGCACCATATGCGATGGTAAGCAGTATCAGTGAACCGTTGTTGCTGTTCCCTATTTCATCTATTCCTACATATTTCAGCATGGACACCGCGATAGGCGTGATGGCTGCACACACTACGGCATTGGGAAGCACGGATGAAAGTACGGCCGACAGAATGAACCAGAAGGCGATCTGCCCTCTCATACCGTTTCCTATCAGGGAAAGGAATTTTGCCGCTATCCTTTTGTCAAGCCCCGTCTCCTCCCACGATGCCGTTATCAGGGATGCACCCAGCAGCAGCAATATTATCTCATCTGCATAATTGGCGATTACCATGGACATATCCGCCATCTGAAATACAGCATTGACTGCTATAGGCAGAAATCCCGTAATGGCGAAATCGACAGGTCCCGTGATCCACCAGAATGCCATCCAAGCTATGGTCCCTATAGCTCCTCTTGCTTCCATCGTAGTAAAAACCGATCCCGGAAGCAGAAAAATACATACAAAGAACAATGCCGGTCCCATCAACAAATATACCGTTCTCGCATGAATACCCGCTTTGTGTTTTATCATATTCCGTATCAAAATCCTTTCTTCAAATTCTTCTGTTTCTGTTGTGTATCTGTTATATCATGCAGTTGTTTTCTGCCTCAGTATCATACCGTCATAAAAGGATCGATATCCACTTCCGAGGCTATCACTTCTGCCTTTCCGTCTAGTTCCTTATCCAGCTTTTTCTTCATATTGGCCGCGAAAAATTTCTCCGTACCGTAATGCCCTGCATCCAGTACGCATATGCCGAGGTCCTTTGCAGATTGGGCCTCGTGATATTTTACATCTCCGGTTATCATAAGCTGGCATCCCGCAGCCGCGGCCATCTCTATAAGATCGGCTCCTGCACCTGTACATATTCCTATGGTGGTTATCTCACTGTCGAGATCGCCCACCATCCTGAAATCCCGTATACTCATATTCAGCTTATCGGCTGCCGCTGCTATGAAGTCCATGAAGGACATTGGCTTTTTCAGCTTACCGATCCTGCCTATGTCTGCCTCATCCATACGGTCGGCCATCTTTGAAGGCGATTCCACGTCGTCTCCCTTAAGGTTTTTCACAGAGCTCAGATCCAGCAGTTCGGCTATCATGTCGTTGTTTCCGCCCCTGATCTTATCGAATGGCGTATGGCATGAATATACCGAGATGCCGCTCTTCATCAGCTTCATCATCGTCCGACCCTGAGCGCTGCCGTCGGTGATGGCCTTGATGCCGCCGAAGATCAGCGGATGATGAGTAATTACCATATCCACGCCTGCAGCTACAGCCTCCTCTGCCACAGCTTCATTTAGCTCAAGACATGTCAGTATCTTCTCCACAGTCTCGTTTTCAAACCCTATGATAAGGCCGCTGTTGTCCCACGGTTCCTGCAGCGAAAGGGGCGCTATCTCCTCTATAGCAGCCTTTACATCCGATACCGTAACGATTTTTTCCTTGCGTATCATTTTCTTAATTTCCATTTCTGTATTCTCCCAACAATTTCTTTAAATAATATATCTCATCGCATATCTTTTCTTCAAGCTGCCTGTTGCGCTGTTTTGCAAGCATCACGCTTTCGATCTTTTTCTTCTGGCCTTCTATGTTTCGCAGCAGGAATTCCTCTACGGGACCGTCGGCTCTGACGATCCAGGGCGGTATCCTGTAAAGCATATCGTCTCCCGTCTTTCCCGCCATGTCATATTCCGTAAGCATGCCGTATGTAATGTCCTCAGGAGCTTCCTTCTCGATACAGCTATCGCTTCTGCCGCCGCTGTCGCCGTCATTACCGCTGTTGTCGTTTCCGGCACCGGCTGCGCCGCCGTCACAGCCGTTTCCGGCCGTCACCGCCGTGATGATCTCAGGTATGAACCTCCCTTCGTATACCAGATCGTCGCCTACTATGACGAATCCGTTTTCCATGAGCCATTTCCTCAGATGTCCCTGGCCTATCCGCGGCTGCAGGATGAATTTCTTAAATGAACGCGTATGCTCCAAATCTGCCGCCATTATATCTATCATGAGTTTTCCGCCCATTCCGGCGATAACGATGTCATCCACCTCGGCAGGCTTCAATACCTTTAGTCCGTCACCCACTCTGAATTCGGCAGCTTCCGTTTCCGGCCCCAGATACAGTGCGGCATTGCGTCTCGCTTTATCAAGGGACGGGCCGCTTATATCCGCCATTATCACATGGGGCGAAAGCTTCTTCTGTATAAGATATATCGGCAAAAAACCATGGTCGGTTCCTATGTCGGCCATGGTTTCTCCTTTGCTTATATTGTCTGCTATCTTCTGTAATCTGTCGCTTAAATTAATCATGATCTTCTTATTCCAAATAATCCTTAAGCTTCTTGCTTCTGGTAGGATGTCTCAGCTTTCTCAGTGCCTTGGCTTCTATCTGTCTTATACGCTCTCTCGTAACGTCGAACTTCTTTCCCACTTCTTCAAGAGTCCTGGCTCTTCCGTCCTCGAGACCGAATCTCAGCTTGAGCACCTTCTGCTCTCTTTCCGTAAGGGTCCCCAGCACGTCCACAAGCTGCTCTTTCAGCATGGAAAATGCTGCAGCCTCGGCAGGCGCCGGAGCGTCATCATCGGGTATGAAGTCTCCCAGATGGCTGTCCTCCTCTTCGCCGATAGGAGTTTCCAGTGAAACAGGCTCCTGAGCTATCTTAAGGATCTCTCTTACCTTCTCGACAGATATCCCCATCTCCTCCGCGATCTCATCAGGGGTCGGTTCACGTCCCTGTTCCTGCAGAAGCTGTCTCGATACACGTATCAGCTT
>JAETSS010000099.1 GCA_021769545.1 Eubacterium sp. | reverse complement strand
TGAGCTGTTCTTCTGCCATACAGAGGGCTTTCATAGCTCAAAACCTGATTTTACATAAAACTCAGGGAAGAACCGCACAAAATCATATATAAATTGCCGTTCACCCATTTGTGGTCTATAATATGCTGCAATCTGGACGAAACAGACCGATCTGCATCAGCAAGATACGGATATTCATCTATAACAAATACCAATCTGTCTTTTTCAGCAAGAGCTGTTATTTCGTCAAAAGCATCGGCAAAAGAGTTATATACAGGAGAGTTATTTCTGCCGTTCTCTTTATATTCATGAATCTGCTTCGAAAGCTCATCAAGATTTTCCTTAGCCGTTCCTCTGATAGCAGAAAAATAAATAGTCTTCTTATCTTTGCAAAATTCATTAATAAGAGATGTTTTACCGACACGGCGCCGCCCGTAAATAACAACGCACTCAAATCTGCCCTTATCATAACGCTTCTGCATGCTTGCTAATTCTTCTTTTCGTCCAAAAAACACGTTTTTCCTCCAATCAATTTTGCAAACTCGTAATCTACTAACTCGTAAGTTCGTTATTTAGGTAAAGTATGCCCTTAGATTCCGGGAGTGTAAACCTGCTTCTTTCTGACCGCAATATGACTTCTTCCGGCATGCGTGTTTTATATATTCAATTTTTCAATGTGATAAGTTATAAGTCGAAGAAGCGCGCAGGCAAACGAGGGATCGACAAAATGTCTTTATAAATCCACCTCTCAGTGTATTGAGCCCTGACCCGAGAGATTTTACAAAAGGCACATTAATATTACAACTTTATTTTAGCAACTCAAAATTCACTATCTGCACCCTAAAGCTGTCGTTCCAAAGATCACAGCCCAAACAGCACTGTTTTTTGGAATAAGTGGCCAGGCAAGGCAGTTTCCCCGCTATTATTCCAACAGATGTTACTATCTGAGCCGGAATCTTTGGAATCTCCCTGATAAACCGGGGATTGAAGGGGTGAAATTCCAAAAATCAATAGGTTATCAATGAATTTCTTTGGAATCAGCCGATTCGGGACCGTAAAGATTTAAAAAAGCCGTGCCTGGATGCCCTAAACGAGCATGCCGACGCACAGCTTTTTCCATAATCGATTATATTTTCTTATCTTCCCGGACCTATTTCGTCATATCCAGATCGCCGCATGTGCCCACAGGGACTGCTCCGTCGATTGCCTTGACGATATCTTCCATCATCAGTCTGTCGAACCAGCTGCAGAGCTCGATGAAGTCGATCTTTCTGCTCACGAGATTTCTGGCAGCGTCCTTTGCCTGCTTCATATCCTTTACGAATACGGCTGTGGCGATGCAGTCTTCGCTGTCTACAATCACTTCCTGTGGAGTCTCGACTCCGTCCATAGCTATTATGATGCCGTATTTTTTGAAGGACTTGAGCTGATTGAGCTTGGCCAGCTCGTCTATGGAGTATGCGGCATGATCGATATCGATCCCTTCGCCTGCATCCGCTCTCATCTGCTCCGTTGTCTCGTCGTCAAAGTCTCCGCAGAGATTGAAAAGAGTAAAGCCGTCGGCTACCAGCTTTTTAACGTACTCCTTACCGGCTTCCATTCCGTCGACTCCGGCTATCACGCTATAGCTTTCATCGTTCTCATAAACTGCGGAATACGTTTCCGGCGACTCTCCCGGAACGTTGATCAAAAAAGCAAATTTTAACATTTTACACCTCCGAGGTATATATCCTCTTAATTATTTCGTTTTCACTATATTACCATCTGCATGGGACATTCGCAAGCATCAAAGACCTTCGCCTATTGCCTACAGCCGTTGTTTTTAGTATAATTTTACATGAGAACACGGGAGCACCGTCACATCATTTACAAAAACTTTTTTTACAATATACATATGTTTGATAACATAGTATACGGATGATACAAAGGGGGATACATGGAACTCTTGACTACGGCTCTGCAATGGGCCGGAATATATTTTACTACCGCCTTGCGCTGGATATTTCTGATCCTGGCGATATTCATACTGGCACGGCAGATACGCTCTCTGCTGCAGGTGAGGAACCCGTCCGAGATATGGGCTTATCTCGGCTGCCCAGACGGCAGCAGCGTACCTCTCACCCACTGGGAAAATCTTATAGGCAGAGGACGCGGATGTGATATCATACTCAATCTGACCAGCGTATCCAGAAGCCACGCCACCTTGATACGCGACTCCGCGGGAGTCTGGAAATACAACGACCTCGACTCCAAAAACGGATCGCTGATAAACGGTGCGCCGGTAAAACAGCCTACTGTGCTGAAAGCAGGAGATATACTCACCATCGGAGGTTCCGATTTTACATTATATCCAGTAAGCCTTCAGGAGCGGATGTCAAATATCGAGAACAGAAAGAGAAAGACACGACCCGTTTCACCGTGGCCGTCTCTTGTTGCGCTGACACTTTTTCAGTTTTTTACGGTGCTGCAGTTCAAGGTGTCTTTGGGAGAGGAGTTCCCGACATCGCTGCCAATCGCCTTCGGACTGCTCTGCGGTCTGATGTGGTTTTACGTCATCCTCATGCGGGTATTCAGGCGCGTGGGCTTTGAAATGGAAATAATCGCATTTTTCCTGTCCACCCTGAGTCTGGCAGTCACCACCTCGGCATATCCGGGCTCTGTTTTCAAGCAGGCTTTCTGCGTGGTGCTGGGCGTCGCTCTTTTCTTCGGCCTGTGCTGGTATCTGCGGGATCTCAACAGGGCCAAGAGGATCATCTACATACTCATGGGCATAAGCGTACTGCTGCTTCTTATAAACGTTACTCTGGGAACGGTGAAATACGGCTCCCAGAACTGGGTAAGCATAGGGGGCTTTTCCTTCCAGCCTTCGGAGCTGGTAAAGATAGTGTTCGTATTCGTCGGCGCCGCCACATTGGACGAGCTGCAGCAGAAGAAGAACCTTACAATATTCATGGCATTTTCGGTATTCTGTCTGGGCTGTCTTGCCATCATGGGCGACTTCGGTACCGCTCTGATATTCTTCGTTACGTTCCTCGTTATTTCATTCCTGAGGAGCGGCGATTTTTCAAAGCTTATACTTATCGTGGGGGCTACGGGTCTCATGGGACTCATGGTTCTCAGGTTCAAGCCTTATATAGGGGCCCGATTCGAAACATGGGGCCACGTATGGGAGGATCCTACTGACGGTGGTTTTCAGCAGGTGCAGACAATGACATCGGCTGCCAGCGGCGGTCTTCCGGGACTGGGCGCAGGAGAAGGAAATCTCAGCGATGTGGCTGCCGCTCCTACCGATCTGGTCTTCGGAATGCTAAGTGAGGAGTGGGGTCTTGTTATAGCGATTCTGGCTGTACTGTGCATAATCACCCTTGGTGTTTTCGCGGTCCGCTCCATCATCGCAGGGCGTTCCACGTATTACAGCATCGCCGCATGTGCTGCTACATCGTTGTTCATATTCCAGACCATACTCAATGTTTTCGGTTCTGTGGATCTGCTTCCTCTCACGGGAGTCACCTTCCCGTTCGTATCCGCGGGAGGCACCAGCATGATCGCATCGTGGGGCTTATTGGCTTTCCTCAAGGCTGCGGATACAAGGCAAAATGCAAGCTTTGCGATACGCCTCGATAAAAAGGGCGAATTTGAAGAGTATTACGATCAGGAGCTTGAAGGAGGCGGGCTCGAGGATCCGGAAGAAATATTCCGAGACGTTCCTCCTGCAAGCAAAGCTCAGAAGAACCGCGGCGGCAGGAACCGTCAGAGAGACAAAGCTGCAAGAGCGGCGGAAAGACATAGATTCGACGATACCGCCGTCGTCACCAGAACGGGGCGGCGCGATAAACAGCCTATTCGTTATACGGAGCTTTCGGACGATGATTTCTTCGACAGCTTCGAGCAGCCTGCAGCTCCGGCAAAGCCGCAGCGTGAAAAACGTGAAAGGCAGCCGGATGACATGAGGCAGCCTTCGCGCAGACAGGAACAGCAGGCGCACAGGCAGGAGCCGAGACAGTTTTCACGTCAGGCATCTCAACAGGAGTCTCGGCAGGATTTCCGTCGATCTGGGAATCAGGAGCCACGGCAGGCTTATCACCGTGGTCCACAACAGGATCAGAGACGATCTTCACGACAGGACCGATACTTCCCTGATGAAGATCCACTACTGAGAACACTGAAAAACGGTCCTACCGACGACAACGAAGAACGACCGCTGACACTTGATGATATTTTTGGAGGCGATGATAAATGAAAAAGATAGAAAAACGTGCCATAATGTGCCTCCTGCTGGCATTCGTACTGCTGATCGGAGTCGGCGTCTTCTCCTACCGCTATTTCGCATACGGAGACGACTGGGCTTCGTACGAAGGCAACCGAGACGTTTACGCGGAGGGCGACCTTTCCAAGGGAACGCTGTATGACGCCAACGGCGCGCTTCTGATGCAGAACACAGCGGAGGGTATGATCTTCAACGACAGCTCTTCCGTAAGAAAAGCGCTGATGCATATAACGGGCGATAAGGACAACAACATTTCCACGGGAGCCAACCGTGCTTTCACAGATGAATTGATAGGCTACGATTTCATCAATGGGATATATTCTCTGAACAACGCTGGCAAGGACGTCTACCTGACGCTGGATTCCGGCGTATGCGCCACGGCGTATGAAGCACTGGACGGCAGAAACGGTACGGTAGGAGTTTACAATTACAAGACGGGCGAGATCGTCTGCATGGTAAGCGCTCCTACATACGACCCTATCGATCCGCCTTCATCTCCCGAGGAAGGCTCATACATCAACAGATTCACGTCTGCCACCTTCGTTCCCGGCTCTATATTCAAGCTGGTGACATCGGCGGCGGCCATCGAAAATCTCGACGACGCGTACAGTTGGCAGGTGGAATGCACCGGCTCACATAGCTACGGCGGCGAGTACAAGGTCACAGATCTTTCTGCCCACGGCACAGTTGATATGAAAAAAGCTCTTGAGGTATCCTGCAACGTATACTTCGGGCAGCTTGCGGAAAAGCTGGGGCCCGGGCTGATGGAAGAATATACGAAAAAGGCAGGCCTTATGAGATCATATGATATCAACGGCATCAAGACCGCAGAGGGTACATTTGATTTTCCTGACAGCGGTATGAATCTGGCATGGACAGGTATCGGTCAATGGGAAGATATGATAAATCCATGCGCTATGATGGTATATATGGGCGCCATCGCCAACGACGGAGAAGCTGTGCTGCCTTCCATAATCAAGCCGACATCGTTTATCGACAAGCAGCTTGCCAAGCTGCCTAAATTCGGTACAAAGACCAAAGGCATGATCGAATCATCTACAGCTGCTTCCCTCACTGAAATGATGGCAAACAACGTGGAAAACCACTACGGTTCCGGCAACTTCCCGGGACTCAGCGTATGCGCCAAGTCGGGTACAGCAGAGGTCGGCGGCAACAAGAACCCTCACGCATGGTTCGCCGGATTCCTCAATGACGAATCAAATCCGTACGCTTTCATCGTGCTGGTGGAA
>JAETSS010000098.1 GCA_021769545.1 Eubacterium sp. | reverse complement strand
GCGCAGATATGACAGGCGTCCTTACCATGAACAACATCGCAGCCATATTGAACGCGCAGAATTTTTCCATGCCTGCGGGATATATCACCGACGGCAAAGCCGAGATCCTCGTAAGCGTGGGAAACAAGATAAAGGACGAGGAGGAGCTTAAAAATCTCATACTCCTCGATATGGGTCTGGACGGCGTCGAGCCTGTGAGACTTTCGGATATAGGAACGGTATCGTATACAAATCAGGAAAGCGATACATATGCCAAGATAAACGGACAGAACGGAGTGTTGCTGAGCTTTACCAAGCAGTCAAGCTACGCTACGGCAGTGGTGTCTGAGAATATCATCGACAAATTCGGGCAGCTTGAGAAGAAATACGACGAGCTGGAATTCACGGTACTGTCTGATCAGGGAGAATACATACACATGGTCATCGATTCGGTGCTCCAGAATCTCCTTCTGGGTGCCGTTCTTGCCATATTGATACTGCTGTTCTTCCTGAGAGACCTGAGACCTACGCTGATAACGGCTGTAAGCATACCTATCAGCGTGGTGTTCGCCATAGTCCTCATGTATTTTTCCGGCGTCACTCTCAACATGATATCCCTTTCGGGACTTGCCATCGGCGTCGGTATGCTGGTAGACAACTCCATAGTGGTGGTGGAGAACATATACAGACTGAGAGCTATGGGTTACAGCAGGGTGCAGTCGGCGGTTTCGGGAGCCGTTCAGGTGGCGGGAGCCATTACGGCATCGACGCTGACGACCATCTGCGTGTTCGTTCCGATAGTCTTCGTCGACGGGATGACAAGAGATCTCTTCGTGGATCTGGCCCTTACCGTGGCTTATTCGCTGATGGCCAGTCTGATAATCGCATTGACCCTGGTACCTGCCATGGCCAAGGGACTGCTTTCAAGGGATACGAAGAAGTCCATACTGAGTCAGGAAGGAAGGACCATAAAGAAATACAAGGAGCTGGCGCGATGGAGCCTTGCTCATAAGAAAATATTGATCATCGCTTCCGTAGTGCTGCTTGTGGCATCGACAGGACTTGCGGTTTCGAGAGGTTTCGCCTTCATGCCTTCCATGAGTACGCCTCAGATATCGGCGACGATACAGATGCCTGAGGAGAGCACCCTTGAAGAGACGTCTGCGGCAACGGACGCCATATGCGACGATGTCAAGAAGGTAGACGGCGTCGAGACGGTGGGAGCTATGCTGGCCAGCGATACTCTGGGTATGTTCGGCATGTCCGCATCCGAGCAGGACGTAACGTCTACGATGCTCTATGTAGTCCTGGACGAGGATAAGGCGGAAAACGGCAAACAGGTAGCCAAGAGACTTGAAAAGCTGGCAAAGGAATACAACTGTGAAATAACCACGTCAGCCGATATGGATATGACATCCATGATGGGCGGGGCGGGGATAACGCTGAATCTTTACAGCGACGATCTGGATCTGCTGAGGAAGACGGGAGCCAATATAGAGAAAGAGCTGGGAAAAATGAAGCAGCTTGAGGAGGTATCCGACGTCAACGAAGAGAGCACGGAGGAGCTTAAGATCGTCGTAAATAAGAACCTGGCCATGAAAGAAGGTCTTACGACTGCACAGGTATATCAGCAGATATCCGACAAGCTTGCCAAGGAAAAGGACGCTACCAAGCTGACTCAGACGGATGGTACGGTGGACGTGAAGGTCGAGAATTCATCTTCCGGGAATATAGACAAGGAAGCGCTGATGGATATGAAGCTTAAGGCGGATAAGAAGGACGGAAGCAAGTCGGAGGTGACGCTGTCTTCCATAGCATCTGTAGAGACGGGTGCGTCCATGAACGCGATAAATCACGACAACCAGAAGCGCAGTCTGCAGGTGACGGCAGGTATCAAGGACGATTACAACGTGACGAAGGTGACGGATGACGTCAGGAAGATGATAAGCGACAAAGAGTTGGTACCAAATGGCGTCAAACTGGAGTACGGCGGAGAAAACGAGGAGATCATGGATGCCATGAAGCAGATGATGCTGATGCTGATCGTCGGCTTCCTGCTGGTGTATCTTGTCATGGTGGCCCAGTTCCAGTCACTGAGATCGCCGTTTATCGTGATATTCACCATACCACTTGCCTTTACGGGAGGTATGCTGGCTCTGCTCATATGCAGACAGGATGTCAGCGTGGTTTCCATGATGGGATTCGTCATGCTGATGGGAGTAGTCGTAAACAACGCCATAGTCCTGGTGGACTGCATCAACAGATTCCGTATGGAGGGAATGGAGATGGACGAGGCCATAATAAATGCGGGAGCCGTGAGAATGAGACCGGTATTGATGACAGCCATCACCACGATCCTGGGGCTGCTGCCTCTTGCCATCGGCTTCGGAACAGGCGCGGAGATGATAAGGCCTGTAGCGATAGTTTGCATCGGAGGACTCATATACGCGACCCTTATGACTCTCGTAATTATCCCTGTTATGTATAAGATATTTGCAAGGAAACATATTGAAAAAATTAAGGAAGAAGAACTTGAAATCATATCGGTGTAATGGTATAATTATTTCAATGCGCCGGCGTGATGGAATTGGCAGACGTGCGGGACTCAAAATCCCGTGGTGGCAACACCGTATGGGTTCGACCCCCATCGCCGGCACCATTATGCTAATATGCTAAGGATAATGTTGTAATTACTTAATGTACTCGATAGGAGGAGCGCCAAATGAGTGGAACTATGACGATGATATTACCTTTGATCATCCTACTGCTAGTAATGTATTTCTTACTTATCAGACCACAGAAGAAGAGAGAAAAAGAAGTCAACGCTATGAGAAGCGGAGTGCAGGTAGGAGACGAGATCATAACTATCGGTGGTATCTGCGGTAAGATCGTTAAAACCAAGGAAGAGTCTCTCGTGATCCAGGTAGGAGCAGACAAAGTGAAATTCGAAATCATGAGATGGGCAGTTTCAAAGGTTGTTGAAGAGGGCAAGAGACATGCTTCCAAGGCAGTTGAAGAGGAAGAGGAAGTCGAAGAACCTAAGAAGGTTAAGCCTAAGAGAATGAAGAAGGCGGCTCCTGTTGAAGAGGAAATCGTTGAAGAAGTCGAAGAAGATGCAGTTGACGAGGAAGCAACGGAAGAAATCGAAGCAGAAGCTGAAGAAACAGCAGAAGCAGCGGACGTTGAAGAAACGGCAGAGGCTGAAGAAGCTGCTGATAAAGACGAAGAAAAATAAAAACGCTTTTTAAAAAAAGAGGGAATGCCCCTCTTTTTTTCGTATGGATTTCATAATGCATGCTCCGGCGCAATATACTGTATCGGAGGTGTGTTATGGAGATAATAAGAAGAACGTTAAAAGCATATATAATTTCCGTGAGTCTCTTTATTGCCCTTTCCTTTTTGCTGGCGGTAATGATAAATTTCACCGGCTTCAGGGAAAACTGGACTTTCGCGGGTCTCGTATGTATCCTGTCGGCAGCTTCCATGGTCATCGGCATCATGGAAGGGAACATAATCGGGAAAAAAGGTCTGCTGGTTGGTGCGGCAGCCGCAGCGCTGCTGGTGCTGATAATACTTCTGGCGGTAGGAGGAGTCTTTGCCGGAGCCTTCGGTATGGACAGTTTCAGCATTTTCTACGCGATACCTGTTTTGGCGGGAGCGGCAGGAGGAATAGTGGGTGCGAATCTGAGCAGGTGAAAAGCTGCAGCAGGTCCGATTCCGCATAAGTCTCCGGTTTTGCCCGTATATGCCGTAAAATCCCGAAAAATCAACGTATGCCCCTTGTTTAGATGCCCAAAAAGTAGTAAAATATTAAAGTATGATTAAATGGATTTCTTATTGTCTGTTTAAAATAAATTATAGCCGGAGGTTCAAATGAACTACAATTTAAAAAGAGTTTTAGCAGTAGTTTTTGTTATTATCATCGCTGCGGGATGGTACCTTACTATTTTCGGAGCCGGTCCTATCGATCCCATCAAGGACAGGATCAAGCTGGGTCTTGATATCAAGGGCGGCGTATATGTGGTAATGGAAGCCAATACCGATCTTGAAGGCGAGGAGCTCCGCGAGGCCATGGAGCAGACACAGACGGTAATAGAAGAAAGAGTAAACCAGATGGGACTGTCGGAGCCGGTAGTCACCATAGAAGGTGAAAAACGCATAAGAGTAGAGCTTCCGGGAGCGGAGGATGCCCAGGAGGCCATCGATCAGATAGGTAAGACGGCGCAGCTGCAGTTCGCACTGGCCGACGGCACGATAGTACTTGACGGAGGAAACGTGAAGGATGCATCCGCGACGATGGATGAGGACAGCGCAGGATACGCCGTTGCACTGAAATTCGACAGCGAAGGAGCCGATCTTTTCTATGATGCGACTTCCAAGGCATTCAGCGGCACCGTGACGTCAGCCATCGAGGGTATCCCCAATACTTCCGTATTGATAATCCTGGACGGACAGATAATATCATATCCGACGGTAAAGCAGCCTATAAGCGGAGGAAACTGCAGCATCACCGGAGGCTTTTCACAGGAGGAAGCATCAAATCTGGCAGCCCTCATCAGAGGCGGTGCGCTGCCGCTGGAGCTGCAGGAAGTGAATTCCTCGGTACAGTCTGCGAAGATAGGCTATGATGCATTGGAAATGAGCGTATACGCAGGTCTTATAGGTCTTGCCGTAGTGATGCTGATAATGCTCTTTGCATACAGAGGTATGGGAATAGCGGCGGATCTGGCACTGCTTTTCTACGTGGTGATAGTCCTAAACATAATGGCGCTGATGGGCAGCGTACTGACATTGCCGGGAATCGCAGGTATAATACTCTCGGTAGGTATGGCGGTAGACGCCAATGTAGTCATCTTCTCCAGGATAAGAGAAGAGATAGAATCGGGAAAGACCATAAGATCGGCTGTACAGACGGGATTCAAGAGAGCTATGGGCACCGTTATCGACTCACAGGTAACGACACTCATCGCAGCTGTCATACTGTACGAGATCGGAACAAGCTCAGTAAGAGGATTCGCATGGACCTTTATGATCGGTATCGTGGTAAGCATATTTACCGCTGTTGTAGTGACACAGCTCTATGTAAGCAGTATGTCCGAGAGCAAGGTCATGAGCAGAAAATCCTTCTTCGGTATCAATAAGAACAACAAGGCTATCTTTTCCATCAACAGAGATCTCCACTTCATCAACAAGAGGAAGATATTCTACGTTATTTCCATAGCCATAATGGTGGCAGGTCTGGTATGCGGAATAGTCAGAGGTCTCAACTACGGTATAGATTTCACAGGCGGCACGATGATCCAGATGGATATGGGCAAGGAAGTCAAGGTATCGCAGGTGGAGGATGCCATCAAGGATTACGATCTGGACCCCGAGATCATATATTCGGGCGAGAACAATGAGCAGATAGTCATCAGGACCATCAAGTCTCTGGACAGCGATAAGAGAGCAGAGGTAATAGGCACCATCAACGAAACCTTCGGAACTACGGAGGACGATGTGGTGGCTGAAGAGCTCTTCGGACCGTCCGTGGGAAAGGAACTGAGAA
>JAETSS010000097.1 GCA_021769545.1 Eubacterium sp. | reverse complement strand
ATAAAAAATGATTAAATATTCAATTCCTACTTGACTGCGATTAAAAAACGTTATATAACAAGAGAGGAGATTAGAAGCTTTGGATCATAGGCTTCGGATCATTTGATAAAGCAATATGTCAAAGAAGCCGTTATCGGCTTCATGTTGGTGATTGACGCAGGAGTAGTGCCGTTTTCCTGCGTCAATTTTTTTTTATAACAGATATTATTCGGCAGGAGATAGGGGGCGCGAGGGGGAGGATACAGTCCTTCATAAGAGCTTCGAAAGGAATTGGATCAACATGTATTCACAAGATAAAATTAATGCCGTTTTGTACAATTCAGGAATATCAGTTATGATATCGCCGGAATTTTTACAAGGTTTAACGCCGAAAAAGAATTGGCGAGGATGCCTATCGTTTTTTTCATCAGGCGGCAGGATGAAAAAAGAGGCGATCGCATTAAGAAATCTGCAAACCTGATATAGTAACCAATAGAAGAGTTTATTGCTGTATCATGTATTTTTTTTCTTAATACGACCGCCTCTTGATCGTAGCAGTTAACCGGGTTTGCCACCGAAGGAGACTCAGTGAAGTGAAAGCGGACCGGCAAAACCGGCTTTGTCTTTTGCGGCTCTATCGCTGAGCCTTTCTGCTTCCAGCCAGCCGGTGCATGGCGATATACGCCTGACCTAAAGCTATGCCGCCGTCATTTGGGCTGACTGATATATTGTAATACGGCTCGAAGCCGTTATCTCTCAGCTTTTTCAGGACGTCTTCCATCAGTATCTTGTTCTGGAAAGTGCCACCGGTGAGGGCGACCTGAAGGGTTTTATATCTGTCGCGGGCAATGAGACATTGCTCTACTATCATATCTGTTATCTTGCGGTGAAAGTCAAGCGCAAGATCGCACTTTCTGCTTTTTCCGGGATTTTTCCGTGCAAAGGCGGCAGCGTCTTCCAGCATTATGGCGCACTGACCTTCGTAGTCGTTGTATTCCTTTATTCCCAGCAGTGCGGAAACGGCGTCGAACAGCCGCCCCATACTTGAGCTTTTTACCGTATTGATGCCTGAGCGTAGAGCAGCGTTCACAAGCTTTGCATCAGGCCTTTCCAGTAGCCTTTGTCTGCCGAATTCTACTATATCGGAAATGTCCACTGATATTTCTTCCGGTGTTGCGCTGCAGGCAGTGGTGTCATCGCAGTATCCATTATCAAAAGCATGTATATAGCTCATGGCGGAACGAAATGCGTCCTTCACCGATGAATCTCCGCCGATCATATCTACATATTTCAGGTGAGCTATGCGTTGGGCGTTTCCACCCTCGCAGATAAAAAACTCGCCGCCCCAGATGCAGCCGTCGGTGCCATACCCCGTTCCGTCAAAGCTTACACCTATGACCTTGCCCCTAAGATCGTTTTCCGCCATGACGGAGGCTACGTGGGCATGATGGTGCTGTGTTCTGATAAGGGGAAGATGGTTTTCTTTTGCGTATTTCTCCCCAAAGGATGTCGTGAAGTAAAGCGGATGCATATCACAGACTACGGCATTTGGTGTTATCCTGAACAGACCTTCAAGTCTTTTGACATTTTCTTCATACAGCTTTTGGTTTTCGATGGTATCCATATCGCCGAAAAACTGACTGATATAGGTGAAAGGGCCTTTTGTCAGCGCAAATGAATTCTTGAGCTGACTGCCTGCTGCCATGATCATCAGTTTTTCATCCGGAACTGGAGCCGTGCTTTTGGGAGCAGCTACAGAGAGTGTATCATTATAGTCTTTGATGCCGCAGGACGACTCACTTGCCAAGATAGAGAGTCTGTCGTTGTGCTGTGGTTTGCAGTCAACCTTTGGATCTGCCGTTTTATTACTGTATGATTCGGGATTGATATATCCCGTTTCCGCGTCGCTGCTACATGGTATCTTGCCGCTGCCGCTCTGCCCTTTTTCCGGCATATCGATATAAAGGGGCACGGGTGCGTATCCTTTGGATCTTCTTATCATCTGGGGCTGTCCGTCTATGACGCGGACGACGGAATCATCGGCGCGTACAAGGATGCGCCGTTTATTGTAGATAACACCGTCTATATCGGGCTCCCGCTCCATCATGGAGAACATCTCTTCCTCATCCTTTATCATAGGCATGTCCGAGAGGTTGGCGCTGGTGAATATCAGCGGACTTATGCGGTCCAGCAGCATGTACTGTGCCGCAAAGCTTGGCAGGAAGCTGCCGATGAAGCGGCTCCTGTTGATCTCGTTATATGGAAGCTCTCTATGCTCCAGCAGTATTATAGGTCGTGCCGAGGAGGTGAGGAGTCGTTCTTCCGCCTCGTTGACATAGCAGAACTCCTTTATCTGGGCGAGGCTTCTGAACATTACCGCAAAGGGCTTTGATTCCCGCTTCTTTATGTCGCGCAGTTTTACCACTGCACTGTCATTGAGTGGATCAGCCATAAGGTTGTAGCCTCCCAAGCTTTTGAAGGCGATGACTCCGCCGTTTTTCAGTATTTCCGCTGCATGATCCAGTATATCATTATCGGTGTCACATGCATCCGCCCCGTTAGCACTATCCGCCAAAAAACCCCCGGACGTTCCATAAGTCTCAAGATCCCCGCCGTGTGCCCCTTTCCATAAAAGACGAGGTCCGCACTCATGGCATGAGATAGTCTGGGCGTGATAACGCCTGTCTTCAAGCTCCGTGTACTGGGATTCGCAGAAATCGCACATGGGAAAATCCACCATAGAAGTGTTTTCCCTGTCGTAGGGGATGGAGTCTATGATGGTGTATCTGGGGCCGCAGATCATGCAGCTTATAAAGGGATGCTGATATCGGGGATCGCCCGGTGTGTAAAGCTCCCGCAGGCAGTCGGGGCATATGGCGAGATCCGCCGGGAGCATCGCCGCTTCGTCGTCGCCTGTGTCGCTTTTGATGATGGTGAATGTGTCGAAATCACGGTATGATACCGGCTCCCGTTTGATGTGAACGATCTCGGCGGGAACCGGCTTGTTGCTGATAAGATATTCTATGAAATCCGATATGCGCCGGGGCGTATCGGTAACGGTGATCTCCACGAGACCGCCTATGTTGAGGACCTGGCCCTTCATATCAAGCCGGGCTGCGGCTTTGGCCACGTACGGTCTGAAACCTACGCCCTGGACTATTCCCCAGAGTTTAATTCTTTCGCTTTGTTTTGAAGCCACTTGGCAACCTCCTCATAACCTTCGCCGGTCTTGCCTGATACCTTGAATACGGGAACGTCCTTGTTCAAAGCTCTGACGCCTTTCATGAAATATTCTTCATCGAAGTCCAGATAAGGGATGAGGTCGACCTTGTTGAGCAGGATGATGTCGGCCTTTTCGAATGCCAGAGGGTACTTGTAAGGCTTGTCGCTGCCTTCCGTTACCGTTGATATGAGCATCATCACGTGCTCGCCGATGCTGAATTCCGCAGGGCATACGAGATTTCCGATGTTTTCTATGAAAAGGATGCCCGGTTCCTTGAAGGCTATGTGTCCTGTGGCGTGCTCAATGAGCGGCGCGTCCAGATGACATTCGCCGTGGGTGTTGACCTGATGGGTCTCGATGCCGATGGAGTTGAGATCCTTCGTGTCTATATCAGATTCTATATCGCCTTCGATGACGTAAGGCTTGACGTCAAGGTGCTTTACGATGTTTTTCAGCGAAGTGGTCTTGCCGACGCCGGGAGCGCCCATTTCGTTTACCACGAGAACGCCGTGCTCCGTCATGTGCTCGTTGACGTGCTCCGCGATGTGATCGTTTTCATCCAGGATGTTTTCCTGTACGTTTATTCTTCTTATATCGTGCATGATGTACCTCCGTTACTTTATTACTCTATTTCGATGCTGTCGATGTAAAATTCCTTGCCTATATCCGTAGGCTCGCCCTGACCGCCGCATTTCGGGCAGTCGAAGGACATGGGCTTTTTCTTGAAAAGCTCGCCGCAGTCGGGACATTTCAGCTTCGGAGCAACGTGCTCGATCTCGACGATGGCGCCGTCGCATATGGTTCCTTCCGCGATGATATCAAAATACATCTGGACGGATTCGCCCACGTATCCCGAGTAGTCGCCTATGACAAGGCTGACCTTGGTCACTTTGCTGCCGCCGGCTTTTCTGCAGTGCTCGCCTGCGATCTTTATTATCTGTTCTGTTATCGGATATTCGTGCATAGTATCATTTTTCCATATATAATTCTATATACAAAAGGTAGATTTGATTTACGAATTTTATTATAAGTCTTTTTAGGCATATTAACAAACTTTTTTTGAAGCCGGTGCGGAAATAAGCGGTAAATATATGTAGGGGAACAAAAAAATCTGTCGTTTTTTGTGTATACAAGCGCAGAATATGTTGACAGTGGAAGTAAGTGGGATATATAATTAAGAACATGTGACTGACAGTTGAAGCTGACTTTGTTACATATTAAGGAAATATCGCAAGCGGTATTTTCGCAGTATCAATAGAGTTTACAACTGAAAAAAGAATTAGCGTAGCTAACTTTGTTATTATGTAGGAAATATCGTTTACGATATTTTCCCGCTTAGGCGGGACAGGCCGGAATATCAACAAAGTCTACCACTTTAAAAGAATCGGCGAAGCCGACTTTGTTATTTTGAGGAGAGTGAATTATTTTGAGAGATCAATGGAACAACAAGATAGGCTTTCTGCTGGCAGCCATCGGCTCGGCAGTAGGTCTGGGAAATCTCTGGAGATTTCCGTATGTTGCGGCGACAAACGGAGGCGGTGCATTCCTGCTTCCTTACTTCTTTGCCATCATTACCGCAGGTATTCCTATTCTGATATTGGAATACACAATGGGTAAGACCTACAGAGGAGGCGCTCCCGTAACATGGGCCAGGATCAACCGTAAATTCGAATGGATCGGTTGGTTCCAGGTAATGGTCGCATTCGTTATCGGCGTTTACTATTTCGCCATCATCGTATGGGTGCTGAGCTATGTAGGCTTTTCATTCACCACTGCATGGGGCAGCGATCCGTCTTCGTTCTTCGTGGAATTCCTGGGACTTACGGACAGCGCGTTGAACTTTGACGGTATAAGGACGAATCTGATCATTCCGTTCATAGTCATCTGGGCTATCGTGGCATTTATAATGTACAAAGGCGTAAGCAAGGGCATCGAGACAGTCTGCAGGATATGTCTTCCTATACTGATGCTGCTGACACTGATCCTGGTAGTAAGAGGAATAACACTTCCGGGCGCAGTAGACGGACTTGAATATATGTTCAAGCCTGACTGGTCGGCTCTTAAGGATCCTAGCGTATGGGTAGCCGCTTACGGACAGATTTTCTACAGCTTATCCATAGGCTTTGCCATCATGCTGGCATACTCAAGCTATCTGCCTAAGGATACCGACGTTGTAAACAGTGCATTCATCACCGCTACTGCAAACCACGGATTCGAAGTGTTCGCAGGTATCGGAGTATTCAGTATCATGGGCTTCATGGCTATGCAGCAGGGCGTTGCCGTTGAGGACGTTGCATCCTCAGGTATCGGACTTGCCTTCATGACATTCCCTACGGCTATAAACGAACTTCCGGCATTGAACGGGCTTTTCGGCGTATGCTTTTTCGGTGCGCTGCTTACTGCAGGTGTCACATCGAT
>JAETSS010000096.1 GCA_021769545.1 Eubacterium sp. | reverse complement strand
GAACATTAGTCATTCCCGGAGCAAAGCCGCATCCGAACAGTGCTGTGAGTCCTGCTTCCTTGAATTCATTGCAGAGAGTCAGTTCTTCGATAGGTCTGCCTTCCAGAAATTCATCCCAGTAAGGATCATCAAACGCAGTATTGATATAATTAGCTTTGGCTTTAAGTGCACCTTTCATAACATAGGTCACCATCCATGGCATTACCATATCCACTACTACATCAACGCCTTCCGCCGCTCTTGCAACATCTTCAGGATCTGTTGCATTTACTGCTCCCGTCTTTACCTTGGGACTGCCTATGTGATCTGCAACAGCCTTAGCTGTTTCCTCTTTTAAATCAACCAGTCTTATTTCTTCAATTGCATCCTGTCTTGCCAGAATTGATGCACATGCGCCGCCCTGTCCGCCGGCACCTACGATCAACACTTTCATAATTAAGCCTCCTTAACATTATTCATAGGATCCATATATTCTGTATCGCGACGCCTATATATAACGCAAGTGCCGTGCCAATCGAAAATAATTTTTCAGAATGTTGAAATTTCAAGCATTCTGTTCTGTTCACTCATTTACAAAACGTAAAATTTATGAAAACTCCAACAAAAAACAGCGCTTTTCGTTTCATTTATGAAACTTCTGCGCTGTTCTGTCCGATTCATGTCCCTTTTGTTTCACTTTTGAAATTTATAGGTTTCATTTTTGAAACCATCATCCCAGACCATACTTACTCAGCCTTCTGGATAATGTCGATTTATTCATTTTTAACATCCGCCCCACTTCACTCGCTTTTTTGTACTTCGACAACATTTCTTCCAAAATATGCCTCTCGTAATCCTCCAAAAGCTGAGTCATACTCTTTCCCTCTATCGTGGACAGATCCACATCGGATTCCGTAGTGGCTCCCAACACTCGCTCCACCTGGGCTTTTGTTATGATCTCTCCATCGAAGCTGATCATTATCCTTTCCATTATGTTTTCCAATTCTCTGATATTTCCCGGCCAATGGAATTTCTGCAAGACCTCTATCGCCTCCTCTGATATTTTTTTATTCAGCTTGTAATCCTTATTGAACGCTTTTACAAAATACGTGGCAAGTGCCTTGATGTCTTTCTTTCGTCCCTTAAGTGGTGCAAGCTCTATGGGCATAACGTTGAGTCTGTAGTACAGGTCACCTCTGAAATCCCCTCTGGCAACGGCTTTTTTCAGATCTATGTTGGTCGCAGTGATCAGCCGTATATCTATGGGGATAGACCTGTCTCCTCCCACATGCATTATCTCACGCTCCTGGATCGCTCTCAGCAGCTTGGACTGCATGTGTATGGGAATATCGCCGATCTCATCCAGGAACAGCGTGCCGTGATTGGCCATTTCAAACAGGCCTACTTTTCCCTTTTTGTCAGCTCCCGTAAAGGCTCCCTTTTCATACCCGAAGAATTCACTTTCCATAAGATTTTCCGGTATCGCAGCACAGTTTACCTTAACAAAGGGCTTGCCTACTCTGCTGCTGTTCTGGTATATGAAATTGGCGAAGACCTCCTTGCCTGTTCCCGATTCTCCCGTCAGAAGCACCGTCGTATCCAGCTTGGCGATACGAAGCGCTTTTTCCGTCAGCTGCTTTGTCGCTTCATCCTCCGCTATCATATTGCCCCACATTGTGATGTTCTGCTTCTTTAGATACTCTATCTCTTCTTTTATCTTGGCGCTTTCCTTATCACGTTCCTTCAAAAGCTCCTTGAGGGTCAGAGTCTCCGTTATATTTCTTTCGGTGCATACTACTATATCTATATCGTCATCGTGATATAGAGGTATACCTGTAACATACACCTTATCTCCATCACCGAGATTCTGAATGTTCTCCTCGCTTTTTCCGCTTTCCAGCACCTTCAAAGAGGCCGAATTCTCAACAAAGCGCATCTCTTCCAGTTCCTTCATGTTCTTTCCCAAGACCTCTTCTCTCGTCAGTCCGCCGGTCTTGCAAGATTCATCATTCAAGAACAGCGTATTTCCCTCTCCATCGGTGATATACACTCCCACCTTTAGACAGTTGAGAACATCCAGCAGATTTTTATAATTGCCGTTTATGAATTCTTTATACATAGGTCTTCGCCCCTCTCTTGATCATCAGGCTTATTGCACTATCCTATTTACTTTTTCAACATCCTCTTCAAAAATTGTCCTGTATATGACTCTTGGACTTCCGCCACCTCTTCAGGCGTTCCCTCGGCTATGATCCGTCCGCCTCTGAAACCTCCGTCCGGTCCCAGATCTATGATATGATCCGCACACTTTATCACATCCAGGTTATGCTCTATTACGACTACGGTATTTCCCGCATCCGTCAGCTTGTTCAGCACCGATACCAGCCTGTCCACATCTGCAAAATGCAGGCCCGTGGTAGGCTCGTCAAGGATATACAGCGTCTTGCCGGTGCTCTTCTTGGAAAGCTCAGAGGCCAGCTTTATTCGCTGTGCTTCTCCTCCGGAAAGCTGCGTGCTTGGCTGTCCCAGCTTGATATATCCGAGACCTACCTCAAGCAGTGTCTGAAGCTGTCTCGATATGGTCGGGATGTTCTGGAAAAATTCCGCAGCTTCTTCTACATTCATATCCAGCACGTCAAATATGCTCTTGCCCTTGTACTTGACTTCGAGAGTCTCCCTGTTGTATCTTCTGCCCTTGCATACTTCACACGGCACATACACATCAGGCAGAAAGTGCATCTCTATCTTTATTATACCGTCTCCGTTGCAGGCCTCGCATCTGCCGCCCTTTACATTGAAGCTGAACCTGCCCTTTCCATAACCTCTCAGCTTGGCTTCCGGAAGCTGAGAAAACAGATCCCTGATATGTGTGAACACTCCCGTATATGTCGCAGGGTTGGATCTCGGCGTCCTGCCGATAGGGGCCTGATTTATATCTATGATCTTGTCGATGTTATGAAGTCCGTTTATCCTCTTGTGTTTGCCCGGCTTTTCCTTGCTCTGATACATATTGGCAGCGACCGCCTTATACAGGATCTCGTTTATCAGGCTGCTCTTGCCCGAGCCGGAAACTCCCGTAACGCACACCATCTTGCCCAGCGGGATCTTCACGTCTATATCTTTGAGATTGTTCTCGGCGGCACCCTTTATCTCCAGGAACTTGCCGTTGCCCTCACGTCTTTTTTCCGGGACTTCGATCTTTTTCTTTCCGCTGAGATACTGGCCTGTAAGAGACTGCGGACAGTTCATGATATCCTGCACCGTTCCCTGCGCCACCAACTCGCCGCCGTTTACGCCTGCGGCAGGTCCTATATCCACGATATGATCGGCGGCATACATGGTATCCTCGTCATGCTCTACCACTATCAGCGTGTTTCCTATATCCGTTAGCCTTCTGAGGGCTTCCAGCAGCTTTTCATTGTCCTTCTGATGGAGTCCTATGCTGGGCTCGTCCAATATATAGAGTACGCCAACGAGGCCCGAGCCTATCTGGGTAGCCAGCCTTATACGCTGGGATTCCCCGCCCGAAAGGGTCGCCGACGCACGTGACAGGGTAAGGTAGTCCAGCCCGACGTTTGCAAGGAACCTGAGCCGTCCCCTTATCTCCTTCAATATCTCTGCAGCGATCTTTCTGTGAGTGTCCGAAAGCTCTATGTTTTCGACGAATTCTATGGCTTCGGCGATGGACATATCGCAGAATTCCATGATGTTCTTGCCGCCTACGGTAACAGCCAGCAGCTCCGGCTTAAGCTTCCTGCCTTCGCACTCCGGACACGTGGTTATGCGCATGTACTTTTCCATCTTTTCCTTTATCCATTCGGAGCCTGTTTCCCTGTACCTGCGTTCAAGATTGTTGATGACGCCTTCAAAGGTATGATTTCTGTTCTGAGTATCGCCGTTCCTGTTGGTGTAGACGTATTTCAGCTTCTCGGCTCCCGTGCCGTAAAGCAGCACGTCCTTGAATTTCTTCGGAAGGTCTTTATACGGCGTATCCATGTCCGCGCCGTACTTTTCCGCCAAGGCCCTTATGACCTGCCAGTAGAAGCTGGTGTATTCCATGGTGGAAAACACATTGCTCAAGCATTTTTCGTTTATGCTCTTATCCTGATCCGGTATGATCAGATCGGGATCTATGCTCTGTATGAATCCCAGTCCGTTGCACTGAGGACATGCTCCCATGGGGTTGTTGAAGGAGAACATCCTGGGCTCCAGTTCCTCGATGCTGACACCGTGATCCGGACATGCCAGGCTGGTGCTGAATGTCTTTTCCGAAGCTTCGCCGTCCTTATCCACTATGACCTGTACAAGCCCTTCGCCGTGAGCTATGGCAAGCTCGCAGGCGTCCGCCAGCCTGCTCTGAGAGCCGTCCTTTACTTTTATCCTGTCAACTACGATCTCGATGGTATGTTTGAAGGTCTTTTCCAGGCTGATCTCGTCTTCCTCCAGAAGTTTGATCTCTCCGTCTACCCTTACTCTGGTAAAGCCTTCCTTTCGTATCCTTTCGAGGATCTTCTCATGCTGGCCCTTTCGCCGCCTTACTACGGGAGCAAGGACTGTGAGCTTAGTCCCTTCGCCCTCCATCATCAGCAGTTCGACGATCTGATCTATTGACTGGCTGGTTATCTCCCTGCCGCATACAGGGCAGTGAGGTATTCCTATCCTGGCATACATGAGTCTCAGATAGTCGTATATCTCCGTTACCGTTCCCACCGTGGAACGCGGATTCTTGTTGGTGGTCTTCTGGTCTATGGAAATGGCAGGGGAAAGCCCTTCTATATATTCGACGTCCGGCTTTTCCATCTGCCCCAGGAACTGTCTGGCGTAGGACGACAGACTTTCCATATATTTTCGCTGACCTTCCGCATATATGGTATCGAAAGCCAGCGACGACTTTCCCGATCCCGATAGACCCGTCAGCACCACCATCTTGTCTCTTGGTATAGTCACGTCTATACCCTTGAGATTGTTTTCCCTTGCACCTTTTATTACAATATCTTTAGCCATTTTGCCTTTCCTTTTCCGTTACAGTTTAGCCTTATATTCGAAGACCATATCACGAAGCTGCGCAGCACGCTCGAACTGCAGATCCGCCGCCGCATCCTTCATTTCCTTTTCCAGCTTTCCGATATAGTCCTTAAGCTCCTTCTTGGTAAGCTCAAGCGGGCTCTTGCCCTGATACTTGCCTTCGTCCTCCGCAACCTTCGTCGCTTCGATGACGCTTCGCACCGCCTTTTTGACGCTCTGCGGAGTTATTCCGTTGTCCTTATTGTATTTGTCCTGTATCTTGCGTCTTCGCTCCGTCTCGTCTATGGCCGAACGCATGGCCGGACTTATTCCGTCACAGTACATTATAACCTTGCTGTCGACATTTCTGGCAGCTCTGCCGATGGTCTGTATCAACGACGTTTCCGTTCTCAGGAAGCCTTCCTTATCGGCATCGAGGATAGCCACAAGGGACACCTCCGGTATGTCCAGTCCTTCTCTCAGCAGGTTGATTCCCACCAGCACGTCGAAAACGCCGAGCCTCAGGTCCCTCAGGATTTCCATCCTCTCCAGCGTATCGATCTCGGAATGCAGATATCTGACCTTTATACCCACGTTTTTCAGATAGTCCGTGAGGCTTTCTGCCATCTTCTTCGTCAGGG
>JAETSS010000095.1 GCA_021769545.1 Eubacterium sp. | reverse complement strand
GGATCCAGGCACTTATGATAAGCGGCGTGGATGTGAGAAAGATAAAGGACGAGATGCCGTTCATAGGCGTTCTGCTCAAGAAGAATCAGGATATAGACGTAATGCACGAAATCAAAGAGAAAGGATACTCGCTTAAGAGATGGTAAAGCTATGTTTTTAGAATTTTTTTACCTGCTTAGAGCTAGAGGGTTGGAGGTTTCTATAAACGAGTGGATGATACTGGTGGAGGCCCTTAACAAGGGGCTGGCACATTCATCTCTCATGGGATTTTACCATCTGTGCAGAAGCATCCTGATAAAATCGGAATCGGAATACGATAAATTCGATGCCGTGTTTGCGGAATATTTCAAGAACGTCCAGACGCCGGAGGATCTTCCGGAAGAGTTCTGGCAGTGGCTTGACGAGAGCGATCGCGAGCTGCCGCTGGAGGATAAGGGAAAGGGCGACGAGTTTCCGCTGGAGCTTGAGGAACTTCTTGAAATGTTCGAGGAGCGTATCAAGGAACAGAAGGAAAAGCACGATGGAGGCTGCTACTGGATAGGTACTGGCGGTACTTCCGTTATGGGAAGAGGTGGTTTCCATACATCCGGTATCAGGACCGGCGGTCACAGCAGGCACAAATCGGCTGTACAGATCGCAGGAGAGAGAAACTTCAAGGATTTCAGAGAAGACAAGATCCTCGATATAAGACAGTTCCAGATGGCTTTCAGACGTCTCAGACAGTATTCGTCGAGAGTAGAGACCATGGAAACCGAGCTGAATATCGACAAGACCATAGATGAAACGTGTGACAATGCCGGAATGCTCAAGATCGTTTACGACAAGCCGAGGAAAAACACGGTAAAGGTGCTGCTCCTTATAGATTCGGACGGCTCCATGCTTCCGTACAGCAAGCTGTGCAACAGACTTTTCCAGGCGGTGAGTCAGGCTAATCACTTCAAGGATCTTAAGGTATATTATTTCCACAACTGTATATATGATAATCTGTATACGACTCCGCTGTGCAAGCGCGGCGAATGGATCGAGACCAACTGGGTATTGAACAATCTGGACAGCGAATACAAGGTGATATTCGTTGGAGATGCCGCCATGGCGCCGTCCGAGCTGTACAGAGAGGGCGGAAATTCCGTTATAGGACTCTGGAACAAGGAGCTGGGAATAGAGTGGCTCAAGAAGTTCAAGAGAAGATACAAGAAACAGATATGGCTCAATCCTATTGACAAGAGCTCATGGGAATGGATATACGGAGCGAAAACGATAAACGCCATAAGGGAGATCTTCCCTATGTTCGAGCTTACACTTGACGGCTTGGAAGCGGGAATAAAAAAGCTGCTGGTTAAATAACCGGCAGCTTTTGCTCATTGTGAATCCGTTCACTTAGAAATATCTGAATACGCCCTTCACCTTGCCCAGTATCTTGGCGTCCTTGACGATGATGGGGCTCATGGTGGAATTCTCAGGCTGTAGCCTTATATGATCCGCTTCTTTATAAAATGTCTTGACTGTGGCCTCGCTTTCGAAGCCGTCTACCATGGCGACTACGATATCTCCGTTTCGCGCTGTGTTCTGCTGCTCCACCAGAATGTAATCACCGTCCATGATCCCGGCCTCTATCATGCTTTCGCCGCGTACCGTCAGCATGAAATTGGGATTGCTTCCAAGGAATCTGGCAGGGACCGGGAAGCTGTCTTCGACATTTTGCTCGGCCAGTATCGGAGTTCCGGCAGCTATCCTTCCTATGACGGGGATGTCCACCACCTCCGCATGGGATACGCCGTCCTGAGTGGCAGAAGGAGCCGATCCCTGAATGCCTCTGTTGGCTTTCTCCTGTTCGGTATCCATTATCATCAGGGCCCTCGGTTTGGAAGGGTCTTTCTTTATATAGCCCTGTTTGACAAGACTGGCTATGTCCTTGTGTGCGGTGGAAGTTGATTTGATGTTAAGTGCAGCGCAGATCTCCCGGACAGTAGGGGGATACCCCTTTTCACGTATCTCTGCTTTCATATAGTCAAGAATTCGTTGTTCCCTGTCTTTTAGCATATGCACGTCCTCCTTTATTAAGAACATCTTATCATAAAAAGAACAAAAAGTAAACAAGTGTTTGTGAAATAGGTGTTAAGATATAGATACGAATTGAAAAAAGAAGGTGCAATGGCGCACCTTCTTTTTTAAGGAGTACTTTATTAGTAAATGCTTTAAATCATTTTATCAACAGAATCCAATACCTTATCCATGATGGCAAGCTGCTGGGTCAATTCGTCTTCGGTAATGATAAGAGGAGGGCAGATAACTACCATATTTTCATGTGAATATGTCCAGAATCCATCATCCTTTAACATTCCGAGGATCTTGCCCATTGTGCCTTCAGGATCTCTGCCAAACGGAACGATAGGCTCTCTCGTTTCCTTGTCCTTGACCAGTTCGATGGCCGAGAACAGTCCGATATGTCTTACTTCGCCGACACATGCATGTTTTTCCACGTAGCTGTCCAGCGTATCTGCCAGTATCTTGGCAGTTGCCTTCATCTTGTTTTCGATATCTAGATTATTGTATTCAGCTATAGTGGCAACAGCCGCTGCACATCCCATCGGATGAGCTGAATAAGTCAATCCGCAGCCTATGGAAGTTTCATCGAAGAATTTTGCGATCTTCGGCTGCATAACTACGCCGCCGAGAGGGACGTATCCGCATGTGCAGCCTTTGGCGAATGTGATCATGTCAGGCTCGTATCCGAAGTTCATGAACGCGAAGCACTTTCCTGTTCTGTACCATCCTGCCATTACCTCATCGGCAACCATAAGGATGTCATACTTGTCGCAGAGTGCTCTCACTCCCTGATACCATTTGACAGGAGCGATCAGAACACCGTTTGAGCCTACTACGGACTCCAGCCAGATGGCAGCAATCTGATCAGGACCCTCATAAAGTATCTGATTTTCCAGTAATTCAAGATAGAAATCGGCAACTTCATCATCGTTTGCAAAGTTGCAGGCCTTAGGAGCTCTGTAAGCATAAGGACCATCGTATTTAACGTATCCCGGGCCGCCCGGCTCATTAAAGAAATGTCTTGGTTCACCTGTCAGCATGCCTGCACCGGCCGAAGAACCGTGATAGCATCTGTACTGTGAAAAGATCTTCTGCTTTCCTGTATACTGTCTGGCAATTTTGATAGCGTTTTCGTTTGCTTCTGCGCCGGCATTGGTGAAAAATACCTTAGCGCCGTCGCCAAATCCCGTAGCCTTAACTACAGCTTCTGCAGCATCTGCTCTGCAGTCCATAGCGAAAGCAGGTCCCATAAACGGAATCTTATTAGCCTGTTCGATGATAGCATCGACGATGGCTTTGTTTCCGTGTCCCAGATTGGAATTTACAAGCTGAGCTGACATGTCGGCATACTTTTTGCCGTTTTCGTCCCAGAAATAGATTCCTTCTGCCTTAGTTACAACGATTGGATCAAGGCCGCCCTGAGCTGACCATGAGTGTAAATTGTATTTGCGATCTTTCTCTTTAATTACTGACATTTTATTTCTCCTTAAAATCAAACCCCGGAGCGGGGATAGCGCCCCGGGTACAACCAACTATCAATAACAAATGGATCGTCATGCTTATTGCATAAGCTTCTTAAGCATCGACTTTGGCGATTACATCGGCATCTATGAAGTTTTCAGCTTTTCCCGGATGCCAGTTAGGAATCTGCCTTGAAACGTAAGTGAAGTTCATCAGGTCTCTGAAGGTTACGTTGTGCGATACGCTGTTGCCGCCCCATGTTGCGCAGCCGAGAGTCATGGATACAGGGTATCCGCAGTCCCATCCACCTGAATTGGTCAGGCACTGAGGCTGATTTACTACCAGCTTTGTAACTGTTGCAACTGCAGCCAGTTTATCGACATCGGCTTTATCGTTGGTATGGATACCGCAGCTGTGGCCGTTGCCCATGTAGTGCAGGCAGCCCATTACCTTTTCGATGGCTTCGTCCATATCCTTGGCTTTCATGATGCCGGAAACAGGTGATAATTTTTCCCCTGTGAACGGATGCTCGTTTCCGAATCCGCCGAATTCCTCAGCCATAAGGAGCTTTGTGCCTTCAGGAACGTCGATTTCTGCCAGTGCGGCGATCTTTTCAGCGCTCTGTGCAACGATAGCTCTGTTAAGTACGTGATCCTCAGGGCTGTTTGGCCACATTGCTTTCTTGAGCTTAGCCTTTTCTTCCGAGCCTTCTTTGAAGAGAACAGCTCCGTGAGCTTCCATTTCCTTAACGAATTCATCATAGCAGTCTTCGAATACGACGATGTTATTCTCCGTCGAGCATGATGTAGCGTTATCGAACTTCTTGGATTTAACGATCATTTCGGCAACATCCTTCATAGGAGTCTTGCCTGTTACGATGGATACACAGTTGCCGACACCAACGCCCAGAGCAGGAGTTCCGGAAGAATAAGCCGTTTCAACAAGAGCTTCACCGCCTGTTGCCAGGATGATATCGCACTGCTTCATCAGCTGCTGTGATGTTTCCAGCTTTACCCATTCAGGCTCGCACGTCTGTACCAGATCCTCGGGATATCCCAGCTTCTTCAATGTAGCTCTTATTTCGTCAACTATAACGACATTGAGCTTCTTGCATTTAGGATGAGGTGCCAGAATGATAGCGTTTCTCGTTTTGAGCGCCATGTTTGACTTTACGATAGGAGTTGCCTCTCCGTTTGTTACAGGCATGATACCTGCTACAACGCCCATAGGCTTTGCCCACTTTTCAAGACCGTGAGCCTCGTCGACTTCGATGAGTCCTACCGATTTTTCATCCTTCATCTGGAGATATGAACCCCAAACTTTGCCGTAGATCTTAGCGATTTTGTCTTCTACGACACCCATGCCTGATTCTTCAACCAGCATTTCAGCATACATTCTTACCTTGTTTTCCTTAGTCAGATTGTAGGTAACTGCTGCTGTGATAAGGTCGACATCTTCCTGAGTGAAGCTGTTGGCGATCGCCTGCGCCTTTCGGGCCTTTTCAACTAAACCTGCAACGTATTCCTGTGCATTCATTGCCATTTTAAAAGTCCTCCTTTTTTATATGAAAAAATATAGTTTTCGATGTAATGTAGTAATGTATAGTTTTGTTGTAAAACAATGATATATTTGTTGTACGCCTATATATTACGCAAACTGCGTGCCAAATATATCGCATTTTGAGAAAAAACAGATAGATAAATAATAAACAAACATTGATGCTTCTGTAAACGTTGAAAAATAAAGGGTTAAGCGTCTTTTTGACATGAATTTGACCGGCAGTGAATCCGGTAATGAACGGAGAAAAATCCGAGAGAAAAAATCCGGGGAAAACATGAATGTGATACAAAACTGTATCGGAAAAAGGGGTCGTTAATCATTTAACTGCAAAAAGTATTGAAATTCGAACAAAATCGTATCAGTGATACGCTTTTGTATCGCCGATACGATTCTGTATCGCTAATTATGATCTTCTTTGACTATGTTGTACTTGTGGAGCTTGCGGACGATGGTAGGCTGACTTACCTGCAGCGCTCTGGCCATGGCTCTTGTTGATCTGTAGTTGATATATGCCTTTTCCAGTATCTCCTTCTCCGCGTTTTCCATGGCGGTAGCCAGTGAAGGACTGGCGTTGCTGTTGGTGTTTGCCTCTGCGCCTTCTTTGATGAATTC
>JAETSS010000094.1 GCA_021769545.1 Eubacterium sp. | reverse complement strand
ATCTTCTTTCTGCAAAGGCTGATCAGCAGGAGACTCTGGAGATAGTTGAAGGGTCCCGTGATGAGATGTCCACGGTTCTGGAAACAGCTCACGAGGGCATATTCGCTCTCGATCAGAGGGGATATGTCAAGCATTGCAATAACAGAGCGGCGGCGCTGTTCGGCACCACCAAGAGGGATCTTGTGGGAAGACATATAGACGACCTGATGCCGGGAAGCCCGGCTATCAAGGTGCTCGATACGGGCAGAGGCTATACCGAAAACGAAGAGATCTTCAAGGTGGACGGAAAACAGCATCACTTCATCGTGACGGCGAAACCATTTTTATCGGGTGATGAAATAGACGGTGTGGTTATTTCTTTCAGAGATATTGAAGAAGCACAGAAATTAATATATAATTTCAATACCAGAAACATCAAAAATACCGTCGATGATATCATAGGTACCAGCGAGAAGATAATGACTGCGAAGAAGCAGGCACTGATAACGGCAAGGAGCAATTCCACGGTCCTGATCACGGGCGAAAGCGGCACAGGCAAGGAGATGTTCGCCAAGGCGATACATTACGCCAGCGCCAGAAGGGACAAGCCTTTTATAACGGTAAACTGTGGAGCGATCCCTGAAAATCTTCTGGAAAGTGAACTTTTCGGATATGAGAAGGGGGCTTTCACGGGGGCCAGTGAGAAGGGCAAGGAAGGTAAATTCGAGCTTGCCGACGGCGGAACGATCTTTCTCGATGAAATAGGCGATATGCCTCTGCATCTTCAGGTAAAGATCCTGCACGTACTCCAGAATATGAGGTTCGACAGGGTCGGCGGAAGCAGGAGCGTCATAGTTGATGTAAGGGTAATAGCCGCAACAAATAAGGATCTTGAGAAGCTCATAATAGAAGGCTCTTTTAGGGAGGACCTCTATTACAGGCTCAGCGTCATACCGCTGTCCATACCGCCTCTCAGGGAAAGGAAGGATGATATAAGACTGCTCATGTATCATTTCCTTAAGAAATACAACAGCTTCATGAACAAGAATATAGAGCGCTTCTCACCGGAGGTGGAAGAGCTTTACATAAATCATGATTGGCCCGGCAACGTAAGAGAGCTTGAAAACGCCGTGGAATACGGTACTAATATGGCCTTCGGCAATACGATAAATATCGAAGAGGTCCCTGCAAGGATCCTGCAGAAGGAGGAAGAGATGATAAAGTTCAAGAATCTCGATAAGCCGCTGTCGGAACAGGTCAAGCTGTATGAGAAGGAAATAATCATGAAAAAGCTTAAACAGCATAAAGGCGTCAAGGAGGCTGTAGCCAGAGAGCTCGGCCTGTCGAGAGCGACTTTATACAGGAAGCTGGCTGAATTTGGTATAAATTAATTTTTATAAACATAAATGAATTATGGAGGTTTGTTATGTTAAGAGAAGCATTACCTAAAATCGTTACAGGAACATTACCTGGACCAAAAGCCAAGGCTATCTTAGACAGAAGAGCTGCAGCAGTTCCAAACGGAATCGGATCAGCTTATAAGGCTGTCATCGAAAGAGGCGAAGGCGCTATGTTCGAAGACGTTGACGGAAACATTTTCCTCGACTGGATCGGCGGCGTTGGCGTATTAAACATCGGATACAGCAATCCTGAATGTATCGAAGCAGTAAAGGGACAGGCAGACAAGTTCTTCCACTCAATGTTCAACATCACAACTCATGAAGGCTATGTAAAGCTGGCTGAGGAAATGAACAGACTGGTTCCTGTAAAAGGCGATAAGAAAAAGACTATGTTCGTATGCTCCGGTTCAGAAGCAGACGAAAACGCTGTAAAGGTTGCAAGAAACTATACAGGAAGACCTAACATCATCGTATTCACAGGTGCATTCCACGGAAGAACAACTCTTACAATGACAATGACAGCTAAGAAAGCTTATGCAGTAGGCATGGGACCTTTCCCTGACGGTGTATACAGAGCTGAATTCCCTAATCTTTACAGAGCTCCTGGTAACATGAGCGAAGAAGAAGCTATCGATTACTATGTAAAGAAGCTGGAAGAAGTTTTCGTAGAAGCTACTCCATATGATTCATGCGCTGCTATCGTATTCGAGCCTGTACAGGGCGAAGGCGGATTCGTTCCGGCTCCTATCGAATGGGTAAAGGCAGTTAGAAAGATCTGTGACGAACACGGAATCATGATGGTATGCGACGAAGTACAGTGCGGATGGGCAAGAAGCGGTAAGATGTTCGCATCACAGTACTTTGCAGATGCAGGATGCGCTCCTGACATCATGACTACAGCTAAGTCCATCGCAGCAGGTATGCCATTATCAGCAGTAACTGCAAGAGCAGAGATCATGGACGCTGTAACAGGCGGAACTATCGGCGGAACATTCGGAGCTAACGCTATGTCAGCAGCATCGGCACTGAAGGTTATCGAGGTTATGGAAAGAGACGATTACCCTGCAAAGGCTATGCACATCGCTGAGATCGGAATGAAGAGATTCAACGAATGGAAAGAAAAGTATGAGTGCGTAGGCGACGTTAGAGGACTCGGCGCTATGATGGGTGTTGAATTCGTAACTGACAAGGCAAGCAAAGAGCCTGCACCTGCTTTAGTAGCAGCTATCGTACAGGAAGCTATGAACCACGGTCTGTTACTCGAATCAGCAGGTACTTACGGCAACGTTATCAGATTCCTCTGCCCTCTGTGCGTAACTGACGCTCAGATGGAAGCAGGACTCGATATCTTCGAAAACGCTATCAAGACTTGCTCCGCTAAATAAGAAGCATACAGACTTCGATATATCGGAAGCGGCAGATCTTGCTGATATCAATGCAGGATCTGTCTAATGAGAAAAAAACAAGGCGATGTTTTCAGGATGTGAAGATCCCGAAGGCATCGCCTTTGTTGTGATTCCGGACAATTACTGTATCAATATATCTTTGTCCTTCAATGAGTCCTTTATAAGCAGGAATGTCGCCTCGTCCCTGCAGCCGATCCGGTGAAGATGGATACCGTCGGTGAGAGAGCTTATGGGTGCCGAGTTTTTTTCGTTTTCGACCTTTGTCACGAAGATATCCACGTCGTATCTGGAGGATAGCGCCAGATTGCAGGAGATCTCACCGTATATGGCGTGTTCGATGATCACATCGATGACGGTGGCGCCGAAATCCACGATGGTATAGAGCTCGTCGCGAAGCTGCTGCGCCGTATGTCTGCAGGCGACCATGCCTGTAAAGGGAAAATCAGGCTCGTTGTCGGAGGGGTTCAGTACGTATCCCTTTGGAGTGGCCAGTATATTGAGACCCGACGCCCTGAGAATCGCTACATCGCTTACGATGATCTGTCTGCTGACGGAAAGCTTTTCGGCAAAATATGTCGCGGTAAGAGGTGATGATGAACTGCTCAACGTGTCCTTGATATATTTTCTGCGCTGCTTTGCGGAACTTTCTTTTGCTGTATGGGTGCTGCTCATTATATACCTCCTCCTTGATCTCAGAATACGATCCGATAAAATATCACTTATCACCTAATATAATACAATAATCAAGCATAAAAGTTCAAGTGAATAATGTACAAGTGTCTTGATATATGTATAGTCATTCTGGTACAATCAGTAGGTAAGTGACTTATCTACGAGCCTGTAAGGTAATACAAGGAAAGGAGCGTGTCGGCCGCAGCGGCGGCTGTACATAGTAAGACGATAACATGGAAGTAAAGGAAACAACACAAAAGGAAAGCTTTTTTAAGAGGAAGGACATCGAGATATCGGTGAAGCGTTATCTGCAGGATGCGCTGTCGGCAATGGCGCTGGGACTGTTCGGATCGCTGCTCATCGGTGTTATATTCGATACGATAGGGGTCCAGACGGCAAATCTGTTTGGAGATAATATGATATCGGGATTTTTTGTGGAAGTGGGAGCTCAGGCAAAGGCGTACATGGGAGCGGCCATCGGTGTTGCCGTGGCGTGGAGCCTCAAGAGCCCGCCTCTCGTATTGTTTACAAGTGTCGTGACAGGAATGATGGGTGCAAGCATGACGGGCTTCGGCATCGATGTATCGGGAGGTCCTGCGGGAGCCTTCATAGCTGTGGCTCTGGGCGCTGAATTCGGCAAGATGGTATCCAAGGAGACAAAAGTCGACATCCTCGTGACGCCTGCCGTTACACTGATAGTAGGAGCCATCGCGGCTAAGCTGGTGGGGCCTGCCATAGGCTGGTGCATGTTGAGACTGGGCGATCTGATAATGACAGCCACTGAATGGCAGCCATTCATATTCGGTATAGTGATATCGGTGATAGTAGGTCTGGCGCTGACAGCTCCTATATCAAGCGCGGCTCTCTGCATCATGCTTGATCTGTCGGGGCTTGCGGCAGGTGCGGCTACAGTGGGCTGCTGTGCTCAGATGGTAGGCTTCGCAGTGGCAAGCTACAGGGAAAACGGAGTAGGCGGACTTGTTGCACAGGGTATCGGAACATCCATGCTGCAGGTCTCCAATATCATAAAAAACCCGTGGATACTGGTGCCTGCGACCCTTGCGGGAGCCATAATCGGGCCGCTTTCCACATGTGTCTTCAAGATGACTAATATCGCAGTAGGCGCAGGAATGGGAACGTCGGGTCTCGTCGGTCAGATCGGGACATTCACCGATATGGGCTTCACGTTGGACACGCTGTGGAAGGTAGTGCTGCTGCATATCGTATTGCCTGCCGTACTTACCATCGTCATCGACAGGCTGCTCAGAAAGGCAGGAAAGATAAAGGACGGAGATTACAGACTGGAGCTTTAGAGCGGGCGAAGGACGAAATAAATAACGGGGAAGCATGAAGAACTGCCTTTAAAGGCGATCGTGCCTGTGCCGCAGGTCATAGCGGCGGAATGGAGATAAAAATGAATAACAAGGATATTTGGGAAAAGGCCGTGGATTTCCACGGACATACGTGCGGAGGACTGGCTCTCGGAGTGAGGGCGGCCATGGAAGCGCAGAAGAGGTTCGGTATAGAGCGGGCTGAGGATGAAGAAATAGTGTGCGTCACCGAAAACGATGCGTGCGGAGTCGACGGCATACAGTCGGTGTTGGGCTGCACTCTGGGAAAGGGCAATCTGCTGTACCACGGTACAGGCAAATTCGCATTCAATTTTTTCAACAGAAAGACGGGGGACAGTTTCAGGCTCATGGCAAAGGACAAGAAGGAGGGCCTGCACGGTCGGGAATATATAGAATACGTGCTGTCCGCTCCTGTGGAAGAGGTGTTTGACATAGGAAAGCCGAGGATGGAAGCACCTTCCGCGGCCAGATCTCTGAGATCGGTCAAGTGCTCGGTATGCGGCGAAGCAGCGGCGGAGACTAAGATGCGTCTGATGGACGGAAAGCCTGTGTGCATGGATTGTTACAGCGATTATAACAGGGGATGGTAAAGAGATGGAGTATAAAAAGCCTGAACGTGACGTGATAAAGGCGTGGAGGCTGAGAAGAGCAATAGGAACGGCGATTTTAACGGTGTCCTTTGCGGCGGGGATCGCAGCGGCGGTCCTTTCCGGATGGGGAACGGTGCAGCTGTGTATCGCAGTGGGACTTGGGATGATTTTTATTTACGCGGTTATAGGTCTGGCAGTATATCCGTTGATCGAATACAGACAGTGGAAGTACATGATATCGGACGAAAGGATAGAGATAGTACACGGCATATTTTTTATAAAAAGAGATGTGAT
>JAETSS010000093.1 GCA_021769545.1 Eubacterium sp. | reverse complement strand
GGTGTCTCATCGATGGTTTCCAGACTGCAGGCTGGAGTATCGGGCTTCCACGATAAATTCGATATCGAACACAGCAAAGCCGTTACCATAGTACTTGTACCTACATTCGTACTGAGTATCCTGTTCATCACAGGTGCGGGACTCAACATACTGGATATCGTAGACGCATTCATAAACAATATCGGAGTTGCATCAGGCGGAGTTATCGAGGTCATCCTGATAACGAGATTCTTCAACCCTGAAAGACTCCGTAAGGAGGCAAACGAGTTCTCCAATTTCAGTATCGGAAAATGGTGGACATACTCACTGAGGATCGTTACGACTATCGTACTCGGAGTTATGCTGTTCCTCAACACGAAGGATTTCGTCATCAACGGATACGGCGGATATGCCAGCGCTGATGTGAATGTGTTCGGATGGGGATGCATACTGCTGGTAGTAGTAGCAGCGGACTTCCTTACTACATTGAACGGCAAGGACGGTTATGCCGATCTCGATAAGATCTCACAGAAGGAGGTGGCGTAATGAGCACAAGTGCCATCATAATGATGATCATAGGCTGCGTAGGCCTGTGGGGAGGCTTCGGACTGTCATGCGCCATAGCCTTTAAACATAGCAGAAAAGAAAAATAAGCATGCTTTTTTCGGAGCGGCTGTATTAGCGGAAAATGATCGTTAGTGCACCGCTCTTTTTTGTGCAGCGGCATGTCGGCGGACTGTTTTGTGTGGGGGAGAATCCAAAATTTTTTATGTAAAAGCGCAATCTCTTGGAATGCGGACGCTTATGGACTAGTCTCGGGGTGTCGGTTCCAAAGATCATAGCTTAGAGACCACGATTTTTTGGAATCCCGACCTGATTAAACCAATTTTACCGCATTTTTTCCAAAGGATCATGCGATTTCACCTCAATCTTTTGGAATCCACCGGCGAGAACAGCCGTATTAGGGGTGAAATTCCAAAAAGTATTGGCATACAGAGCAGTGCTTTTGGAATCTGCAGCAAGCCGCGCTATTAAATACCGAAAACAGATGTGTTTACGAAACGCTGAAATAATTGTATAATATCAAGGTGGCTGTGTGAGAAAAGCACCGGCGTCTGATCCGGGCTTTTTCCGGCATGAAGCCACAGAAAAGAAAGCGAGGAACGGAAAATGTCTATCGAGGCAGTAAGAAAATATTTCAGTACATTAGGCATTGAAGACCGCATCATGGAATTCGATGCTTCCAGCGCCACAGTAGAGCTTGCGGCGAAGGCGGCAGGCACAGAACCGGCTAGGATATGCAAGACGCTGTCCTTTTACAGACCTGACGGCGGATGTATCCTGATACAGACGGCAGGAGATACTAAGGTGAACAACGGCAAGTTCAAGCGTCATTTCGGATTCAAGCCCAAGATGCTGAGCGCCGACGATGTGCTCAAATATACGGGACATGCCGTAGGCGGAGTATGTGCCTTCGCAGTTGATAATGAAGATACAGAGATTTATGCGGACGTTTCCATGAAGCGGTTTGAGACTGTCTTTCCGGCATGCGGGAGCAGCAACAGCGCCATAGAGCTTACATGTGACGAGCTTGAGAAGTATTCCGGCGTTCGCCAGTGGATAGACGTCTGCAAGATACCTGAGGAGGAATAATATGTGTATAGCTATACCGGGAAGAGTCACCGAACTCTTTGACAACAAGGCAAAGGTGGATTTCAACGGAAATCTCGTCGATGTGAATACAGGACTGGTAGAGCCTAAGGTGGGACAGTATGTACTGGTACACGCAGGCTGTGCCATAGAAGTGATGGAACAGGATAAGGCTCAGGAGCTTATCGATCTGTTCACGGAGCTGGAGGAGCTGCAGTAGGAATATGGATATAAAACAGGTCATCGATTATTTAAAGGAATACGACGGCAGACCGCTGAAGCTGATGGAGGTCTGCGGGACCCACACGGCCTCTATTTTCAAAAGCGGCATAAGGAGCCTCATATCATCTAAGATAAAGCTCATATCGGGACCGGGCTGTCCCGTGTGCGTAACACCTACGGCATATATAGATAAATGTATAGAATATGCGTCAAAGGAAAACCACGTGCTGCTCACCTTCGGAGATATGATGAAGGTGCCGGGCAAAAATGGCAGCCTTTCGGAGGCCAAGGGCAGAGGCAATATAAATGTACAGATAATGTATTCGCCATTTGAGGCATTGGAAAAGGCAAAGGCCGATCTCAGTACGACGTATGTAGTGGCGGCTGTGGGCTTTGAGACCACCGCGCCCGCCTATGGCTTGATGATACGTGAAGCCATGGCGCAGGGCGTGAAGAACATAAAGCTGGTGACAGCCCTCAAGACAGCCATACCTGCGCTGGAATGGATATGCGACAATCAGGAGGACGTGGACGGATTCATATGTCCCGGTCACGTCAGCGTGATCACCGGCTGTCATGTATACGAGCCTCTGGCTGAGCGCTATGGTAAACCCTTTGTGGTGGCGGGCTTTGAAGCGGAGCATATACTGGCGGCCATATACAGGATAGTAAAGCAGATAGAAACCGGAAGCGGCGAAACGGAGAACCTTTACAGGAATGCGGTAAAGGATGACGGCAACAGAAAGGCTCTGGACGTGATAGCTGATGTTTTCGAAACGGGTCCTGCTATGTGGAGAGGCCTTGGGATAATAGAAGACTCGGGATTCTATCTGAAAAAAGAGCTGGGTGGATACGACGGCGGCAGCAGGGAGCTTTACGAGGATATGGAGCTTCCTAAGGAATGTCGGTGCGGAGACGTTATCGTCGGCAGGATAAACCCGGATCAGTGCCCGATGTTCGGCAGGAAATGCAGCCCTATGGATCCCTTCGGACCTTGTATGGTCTCGGCGGAAGGGTCATGCGGCATATGGTACAGAAATGTTCATTAGTTCATTAAGGAGAAGAAGATGAAAATAACTATGGCTCACGGAAGCGGCGGAAAATCCTCCGCACAGCTTATGAGCGAAGTATTCGGAAAGCATTTTAAAAATCAGATACTTGACAGGATGGAGGATGCGGCGGTCCTTACGGTAAAGGGCAGGATAGCCTGCAGCACAGATTCCTTCGTTGTGACGCCCCTTGTTTTCAAGGGCGGAGATATAGGAAAGCTGTGCGTATGCGGTACGGTGAACGATCTTCTGATGATGGGAGCCGTGCCTAAATATATAACATGCGGATTCATCATGGAAGAAGGCCTTGAGATAGAGCTTCTGGACAAAATAGTTGAGTCCATGGCAGCACAGGCACGTGAAGCCGGAGTGATTGTGGTAGCTGGAGACACCAAGGTGGTGGAAGGCAGCGGCGGACTTTACATCAATACCACAGGCATAGGCGAGATACCGGAGGACAGAGATGTCAGCAGCAGCAACTGCAAGCCGGGAGACGCGATCATCGTGTCGGGAAATCTCGGGGATCATCACGCATGCATACTCAGCCACAGAATGGAAATAGAAAACGATATCAAAAGCGACTGCGCCGCTCTTAACGATGTGGTAAACAGTTTGTTCGAAGCGGGAGTCCATGTAAAGGCTATGCGCGACGTTACACGCGGAGGGCTCGGGACTGTGCTCAATGAGATCGCAGACAGTTCGCAGTGCATGATAGAGCTGGATGAGGAAAGCATCCCGGTGCTGGACGAGGTTAGAGGATTTTCGGATATACTGGGGCTCGATCCGCTGTATATGGGAAACGAGGGAAAGATGATAGCTGTCGTTTCCGGAGAGGATGTTCAGAAGGCCCTTGAAGCCATGAAGGCGACAGAACATGGAAAAGACGCTGCCATCATAGGCACTGTCGGAGAAGGCAGCGGAGCATATATAAGGACGAGACTGGGAGCTACCAGAAGATTCGACGTATTGTACGGCGAAGGCCTTCCGAGGATATGCTAGGTATGACGTGAAAGGATTTGTCAGGATAAGGAGAAAGAACGAGGATGGAATTAAAGCAGGCAGGAGAGAAGACATATTATATAAAGCATGATACCAATATAGGTGTATATAAGACAGGTGATCACAGCGTATGCCTGATAGATACAGGATCAAAAGGCGACGGTGAAAAGATCGACGAGATAATCACATCGCAAGGGTGGACCATAGACTACATCATCAATACACATACACATATAGATCATCTGGGCGGCAACGAATTTCTGATGAAAAAATATGGGATACCGGCCTACTGCACTGCTTACGATATGGCATTCGCTCACTATTCGGAGCTTGAAGCGGCGTATATGTTCGGAGGCAATCCGGCGGGAAAGCTGAGACACATATTCACCCATCCCGGAAAGATAGGCTTCAAAGCGCTGGAGGATAATAAACTCGACGGAATAAGCTGGGAGTATCTGCCGGGACATACCTTCGGCATGGTAGGCGTGAAGACCGATGATGACGTATGGTTCCTTGCTGATTCATACCTCAATAAGAGATATATGGAAAAGCGCAGGTTCGGATATCTGTATGATGTGGGCGGTTACCTGTCGACGCTGGAATTCATAAAAAAACTCGACGGCAGGCTCTTCATACCGGCTCATGGCATTGCAGAGACCGACATCACGGAGATCGCGGATCTCAACAGAGAAAACATAGAGTGGATGATAGAGCAGATAAAGACATTGTGTTCGGATTACAAAGGACTCGACAGTATATTGAAGGGACTGTTCGAGATACTCGGTATGAGATGCAACGTAGCAAACCACGCACTGCTGTCATCTACCACTAAATGCTATCTCACATATCTGCAGGACAGAGGTGAACTGGAATGCAAGTTCGTAGACAATGTGATGATGTGGAAGACCGTATAGAATAGATATTAGCGGATAATAAGAAAAGGGAACAGAACAGGACGCGTAAAATGCATTTAAATATGGCGGACCTGTTCTTTTTTGTGCAGGAAATATCGTTTGCGGTATTATCCGCATTTGGATGGAACAGCGAGATATCTATAAGGGTATTGCTGAAACTGTATTTAACCTTTCAGCGACGATTGCCGAAAACGTTGCCTGCTCGCGGAACCTCAGAACTGCTTTTCAGCGGCAGCAGTGTAAAACAGGGCAAAACGCTGAAATCATATTTAATCTTTCAGCGATGATTGCCGAAAACGCACCCGCCCGCGGAACCTCATAGCTGCTTTTCAGCGGCAGCAGTGTAAAACAAAGCAACCCGCTGAAACTGTATTTAACCTTTCAGCGATGAACGTCGAAAATGTATTCGTTCGCGGAACATTAGAGTTATAATAGTTGAAAATGAATAGTTCTGGTAAAGATATAAATTTTCAATACGCGTTGTACACTTCTTTTTTGCGTGTGAACACGTGGATATAAACATGAAATTTATAATTGTTTTAAGTGCGAAATACAAGTAAACATAAAACCTCAGAGCATTCGCACCAAAAAAGTGCTATAATGAACTATAATTTATTATATAATAAATGCATGAAATCAATATATTGCTGTATATAGAGTAATAATCATATACTAATACGATATATTGCGGTCGCACCCCTCGTGGGTGCGTGGATTGAAATAACTGTTTAGCCATGATGATTTATCCTCCTTAAGTCGCACCCCTCGTGGGTGCGTGGATTGAAATAAATTTTCCCATCTTTTAACCCTCCATAAATTTGTCGCACCCCTCGTGGGTGCGTGGATTGAAATCATGTTCGACAGTTGTCTTTTATTTTTTAATACTGAGTCGCACCCCTCGTGGGTGCGTGGATTGAAATTATCAATAAAATCC
>JAETSS010000092.1 GCA_021769545.1 Eubacterium sp. | reverse complement strand
ATACTATTACGGAGGTCCTACGAAGGTGCTTTACACCCTCAACAAGAACCTGGATCTCAATATAAAAGAAGTGGTGGTCGTAAACTGGAAGTCGGTGGCCGATACCGTCGATGCTCTGGGAGGACTGGATATAGAGATACAGGAGTCGGAGATCGACGAAATGAACAAATATATACAGGACACCTACAATAACATAGGCGGCTCCAATGAAAAGATCGAGTCGGAGGGCATGCAGACACTCAACGGAAATCAGGCGGTGACGTATGCCAGAATAAGAAAAGACGCCATCACGGGTGACTACAGACGAAACGAGAGAATGAAAATCGTAGTCAAGGCTGCCTTTGAAAAAGCCAAGGGTATGGACGTAAAAGCGCTGAAGAAGATCTCCAACGAGATACTTCCTGAGATAAAGACCAACATGTCCTCTGCGGATATGCTTGGCATGGTAATGAAGCTGACGTCATATACTATGACAGACAGCGTCGGATGGCCGTACGATTTGAGAGAATGGAACGCGGGAGCGTTCTACGGTCCGCCGGTAACACTGAGCAGCAACGTTACGAAGCTGCATGAACAGTTCTTTGGACAGGACGATTATGCACCTACTCAGGACGTTGAGAGCATAAGCGAGGATATATCGGCAACGACGGGATATTATTAAGCATGGAAGGGTAATGTATATGAAAGATAAAATATCACTGGTGATCCTGTTTGGAGGCGTATCATCGGAGCACGAGGTATCGTGCATATCCGCAGCATCCGTACTGGATCACATAGACAGGCAAAAATATCATGTAAGTACCATAGGCATTACTAAGGAGGGGAACTGGTTTTTGACAGGTTCCCCTATTGTTAATATTAGTGATGGCTCATGGGAAAAGGATGAAAACAACAGGAGGGTGCTTCTCGCACCTGACCGAAGCAACGGAGGATTCATGGCAGAAGAAGCTGACGGTTCGCTGAAAGCGCTGGACGCGGATGTGGTGTTCCCGGTGCTTCATGGAAAAAACGGCGAAGACGGGACCATGCAGGGACTGCTGCAGATAATGGGGATCCCATTCGTAGGTTCCGATACCACATCGTCGTCGGCATCCATGGATAAGGCCATAACCAAGGCCATGGTGGAAAAGGCAGGCGCGGCATCTCAGGCAAAATGCTATGTGATGCACAGAAATTCATACGAAGCCCATAAGGCTGATGAAGTAAAGGCACTTACGGAATTTTTCGGCGGAAAGCTGCCGTTGTTCGTAAAGCCTGCAAATGCAGGATCTTCGGTGGGCATAAGCAAGGTCAAGGCCGAGCATGAGATAGAGGCTGCACTGGAAAAGGCATTCAGAGAGGACGGCAAGGTCGTCATCGAGGAAGCTATAACGGGGCGCGAGATCGAGGTGGCCGTACTGGGTAACGACGATCCCAAGGCTTCGTGCATCGGAGAGATATTTGCAGCCAATGAATTTTACGATTATGATGCGAAATATATAAACGAAGGATCCAAGACGGATATAGTCAGAAATCTTCCGAAGGAGAAGGAGCAGGAGATCAGAGATACTGCCGTAAGGGTCTATGAGACCATGGGCTGCTCGGGACTTTCCAGAGTGGATTTCTTCCTTGAGGAAGGCGGACGCGTCGTGTTCAACGAGATAAACACGCTGCCGGGCTTCACACATATCAGCATGTACCCGAAGCTCTGGGAAGAGTCGGGTATACCATACGGCAAGCTGATAGATGAGCTCATAAGGCTGGCACTTGAAAAATAGATAAAAATACGAGAGATAAGAGGATAGATTAAGAGGAGAGGAAAGAAGAAATGGCAAAGGAAAAGATCAATTTTGAAGATGAACAGGTAAAATTGTGTTACAGGCATACGACTTCACATATCATGGCCCAGGCCGTAAAAAAGCTCTGGCCTGATGCGAAGCTTGCTATAGGTCCGGCTATAGACAACGGCTTTTACTACGACTTCGATATGGAGCATAAGCTGAACGATCAGGACCTTCTCAAGATCCAGAAGGAGATGAAGAAGATCATCCAGGCCAATTATCCGCTGGAAAGATTCGAGCTGCCGAGAGAAGAAGCCATAAAGTTCATGGCGGACAAGGGCGAGGACTACAAGGTTGAGCTCATCGAGGATCTTCCCGAGGGAGAAGTCATTTCTTTTTATCAGCAGGGCGATTTCGTAGATCTCTGTGCGGGACCTCATATGGAAAAGACGGGACAGATCAAGGCTGTAAAGCTGCAGAGCGTTGCTGGAGCATACTGGAGAGGAGATTCCAACAGAACGATGCTCCAGAGGATATACGGAACGTGCTTCCCGACACAGCAGGAGCTCGATGAATATCTGGCAAGGATCGAAGAGGCAAAGAAGAGAGACCATCGTAAGATCGGAAAGGAAATGGATCTCTTCGCCCTTTACGAGGAAGGCCCGGGATTCCCGTTCTTCATGCCTAAGGGAATGATCATCAGAAACGAGCTGGAAAGCTTCTGGAAGAGCGAGCACAGAAAGAGAGGCTATGAGGAGATCAAGACGCCTCTCATCATGAACGAGCAGCTCTGGAGGACCTCCGGCCACTGGGATCATTATAAAGACAACATGTACTTCACCAAGATAGATGATGAAGATTATGCCATAAAGCCGATGAACTGTCCGGGATCTTTGCTGGCATACAAGAGAAAGATGTGGTCCTACAGAGATTTCCCTATCAGAATGGGAGAACTGGGACAGGTACACAGACACGAGCTTTCGGGAGCTCTTCACGGACTCATGAGAGTAAGGACATTTACACAGGACGATGCTCACATCTTCATGCTGCCTGAGCAGATAAAGGATGAAGTCATCGGCGTAGTAAAGTTCATAGACGACGTATACAACATGTTCGGATTCACCTACCACATCGAGCTTTCCACGAGACCTGAGGATTCCATGGGAAGCGACGAAGAATGGGAAGCTGCCGAAACAGCTCTTAAGGAAGCAATGGAATCCATAGGCGTGCCTTACGTTATCAACGAAGGAGACGGAGCATTCTACGGACCTAAGCTGGACTTCCATCTGGAGGATTCCATCGGCAGGACATGGCAGTGCGGAACGATACAGCTTGATATGCAGATGCCTCAGAGATTCGACATTACCTATGTAGGCTCCGACGGCGAAAAGCACAGACCTGTAATGATCCACAGAGTTATCTTCGGCTCCATCGAGAGATTTATCGGAATATTGATCGAGCATTTTGCAGGCAAATTCCCTCTCTGGCTGGCCCCTGTACAGGTGAAGCTGCTGACGGTAACGGAGAAATTCTCCGATTATGCGCTTAAGGTAGCGAAGCAGTTTGAGGACGCAGGCCTCAGAGTGGAAGCCGATATAAGAAACGAAAAGATCGGATATAAGCTGAGAGAGGCGAGAAACCAGAGAGATCCGTATATCTGCATAATAGGTGAAAAGGAAGTAGAAGCAGGAAATCTGACCGTAAGATTCAATAAGACGGGAGAGCAGGTGGAGATGACGCCTGACGAGCTGCAGGAAAAGCTTCTTAAGGAGATCGCAGACAAGAGCATATAGTCCGGCGACAGTACGACCGCGGCAGGGATATGAGAAGAGGGTAAGGCAATGGATAACAATATTGAAAAAAACGATGCTTTTGAAGGCAACAAGACATCCGGGCCTGTATCAGCAAGGGATATATGGCGCCAGAAGAACAATGCGGGGAGCGGCGAAGCCGGAAAGTCGGCAGCGCAGGGCGGTACGCGGTATTACGGAGCGCCGCCTGCCGGAGGCGCACGAAGGATGAAAAACAAAAAGCCCTTCCTGATATTCGGATGTATATTGGCTGGTATCATTGTTCTGGCAGCGGTTTTCAGCTTTGTGGGGACCGGAAGCGGTACGACATATGTGGGAGATCTCAGTGGTGCCTCCGGCATAAGAGAGGATCACATAGGAGTCCTTTTCGTTGAAGGTGAGATCGGCAGCTCCGGCGGTACATACGATCATCAGTATGCGCTGGATGCCGTCGGCGGGATGATGGACAACGGATATAACCGCGGTCTGATGCTCTTTGTAAATACTCCGGGAGGCGGAGTATATGAAAGCGATGAGCTCTACCTGAAGATAAAGGAATATCAGGAGACCACTGGCAGACCCGTATATGCATACTTTGCATCTCAGGCCACCTCTGGAGGATATTATATATCCGCCTGTGCCGATAAGATAGCAGCCAACAGGAACTGCTGGACGGGCTCCATCGGAGTGACCCTCGGGACTCTGTACGATATCTCGGGACTGCTGGAAAAGTACGGGATAAAGACGGAGACCATTACCTCGGGATCCAATAAGGCCATGGGAAGCAGTACAGCTCCTATGACGGCGGAGCAGAAGCAGATATTCCAGGGCCTTGTAAACGAAGCGTATGAACAGTTCGTTTCCATCGTGGCCGACGGCAGAGGTCTCGATAAGGAGTACGTTAAGAAGATAGCCGACGGCAGGATATATACGGCTGCACAGGCTGAGGATATCAAGCTGATCGATGATATCGTCAATACTTATGACGATGCCATCGCCGATATGATGGAGGAGTATTCGCTTTACGACTGTGAGGTGTACGAGTTCAGGTATGAACCGGAGACGAGCCTGCTGGACGGACTGATCGAAAGCATAGACAAGGCTGCTGATTCGATAGCGGGAAACGGCGATATCAGCGCTCTTGCGGAGCTGATGGAGGACAATGAGGAGATCCCGATACAGTATATGTGCAAGGAGATAAAGTAGATGAAAAAGACGGTAATGACGATTTTAACGGTCATGCTTATTGCATTGGCATTGACAGCAGCGCCTTTTGCTGCAGATACGCATATTTGGGAAACGTCAGCCGCAGAAAATGAAGACAAGGTGACCGATGCTGATACAGTGTCGGTCATTTTTACTCATGACATGCATTCCCATATGGATGCCGACAAGGCTGAAAAGGACGGCAGGACGGTGGAGGTCGCAGGATTCGGAAAGCTCAAGACTGCCGTCAACGATATAAAAGCGCAGTATCCCGAAAGCTTCCTGCTGGACGCAGGCGACTTTTCCATGGGGACTCCGTATCAGACTGTATTTTCCGGAGAAGCATCGGAGCTTAAGATGATGAAGTATCTGGGCTTTGAAGCTACGACCTTCGGCAATCACGAATTCGATTACAGAGCAACGGGACTGGCTTCGATGCTGGATGTGGCTGCCGGAAACGGACCACAGCTAGTTGCGGCCAATATAGACTGGAAGGCCACACTGTCAGATGAAGAGCTCAAGGCAGATGCGGCCGTTTTAAAATCGGCCTGCGATGCTTACGGCGTAAAGGACTATACGGTGATCCGTCATGGAAATGTAAAGGTAGCGGTATTCGGACTGATAGGTGAAAATGCCGTGGATTACGCGCCGGAGAGCGGGCTGATATTCAAGGATGCTATCGAGACGGCAGGTAAGGTGGTAGAGACCATAAAGAAAAACGAAGACTGTGATATGATTATATGCCTTTCTCACTGCGGCACCTTCGAAAACGAAAGCGATGAGCTTGAGGAGACGGAGGATTACCGTCTGGCGGAAGAGGTGCCCGATATAGATCTAATAATCAGCGGGCACAGCCATACCGAGCTTGACGAGCCGGTGATGGTTGGAAGTACGTGTATAGCGTCGAGTGGGTGCTATAATAAGAATGTCGGGCATGTGGTGCTGGAGAGAACCGGACGCGATGGAAACAGTGATGAGAAGCGCAGCAGTGGTAGCGATGATTATGAACCTGTCTCATAT